>CAMYKF010000307.1 GCA_947258905.1 uncultured Pirellulaceae bacterium
GAATTTGGTGGCACGATTGGCTTGTCCAACCATGATTTCCATCCTTGAACTGCGGAGCGAGCCCGGGCCAGGCTCGGCTACGCAGGTCAGTCCGTCCCGGACTGACATGCAATGGCACTAAACGGTCGAAAATGACGCGGCACAACCTGAAGTCGAATTTCCGGACGGCCTCTTGCAATTAGAAGTCTTACGCCAACGACGAGCGCTGGAACGCCAGCTTACTTTGTGGCGTAGCGCTTTTTGGGCGGGGAGACAATGCCCATGCCCTCGCCGCTGACCTTGGCGAACCGCTCCTTGGAGCCATCGGGCAGGTAACGGAATCCGATACGCGTGGGCTGGTTGGTGCGCGGGCACACGGCCATCACGTTGGAGACAGGAATCGGCATTTCCTTGTGCAGTCGACCACCCTGTGGATTCCGCTGGCTCGGCTTGACGTGCTTGTAGACCATGTTCACGCCCTCGATCATGACCTTGCGTTTCTCGTTGTCGACCGAGACGACTTTGCCCACATGACCGCGATCGGCACCGCTGATAACCTTGACTGTATCGCCCGATTGAATCTTCATTTTCTGGCCTGCTGTTGCTGAATTGCGAACCGGGAATAATCGCCAAATCGGGCGGTATTGTCAAGGCTTAAGGGGTTCCATCCCCGCCGCGGGCCGGAGGCCACGCCGGAACTGTGCTACATTTTGCTGAAAAATCGCCCGCCCATGCTGGTCAGTCACAACAAGCAGTTCATCTACACCAAGACGATGAAAACGGCGAGTACGTCGGTCGAGATTTACTTCGAGCCCAGCTGCCGGAGCGACGGCCAGCGCAGTAAAGGCGGAATCTGCGAATCCCGTGTCAGCACGGCCGGAATTGTCGGCTATCGAGGTCCGCACATCCGCGGGCAACGCTGGTACAACCACATGCCGGCCTGGAAGATCAGGCGATACCTGAGCGACAGCGTGTGGCATGACTACTTCAAGTTTTGCGTGATCCGCAATCCATTTGAAAAGCTCGTATCCGCGTATCATTTTTATCGATGGTATTTCGCACGGAGTCGTGGTTGGCGAAGGACCAATCTTGCCGTGCGACACGGATTGTTGTTCCGCGCGAGAACGGACGAGGTCAGAGGATTTCGCCAGTGGCTAGCCTGGGCGTGGTGGTGGAACGACCGCAGCCAATACATGATCGATGGCAAAGTCTGTATGGACTACTTCATCCGGTATGAATCATTGATGGAGGGTGTGCAAACGGTTTGCGACCGTTTGGATATTCCTTATCAACCTGAAGCCATGCCCAGTTCCAAGTCAGGCATCACTCCGAAAGACCGTAGCCTGCGCGAATACTACGACCAGAGATCGATCGCGACGGTCAACCGACGCTGGCGATTTGAGCTGGATTATTTTGGCTACGATGTGCCGTGGTGATCTGTCGTGGCCGGTCCGGTGAGCACAGCGGCCAGGTCTCGAATTGATTCGGCGTTGCTGCGGCTGAACCGGGACGGATCTTGCGGTGGCGAGCCATAGAAGTTTACCGGGCAGTCGACCCGATATGAGGCATCAGATTCGTGGCGCGAGGGTCCGGCGTGAATCTGGTTCACGCCGGTGGCCGCCAGCAACTCCTGTACGTTGCCACTGCGAATGCCGCCCGCTGCGAGAATCTCGATGCGACCTGCTGCCCGTTCCACCAGGCGGGCAATGTTTGCTTGACCGGCCACGGCATTTGGCTGACCGCCGCTGGTCATCACCCGCTGGACGCCGCAATCGATCAACGCCTCCAGAGCCGCGAGCTGATCTTCGATCAAATCGAAAGCCCGATGGAAAACTGCCTGTCGCTGCGGTCCCATGGCGGCCACTACTTGCTCACAGCGCTGTCGGTCAATCTGCCCCCTGTCGTCGAGGACTCCAAAGGCAATGCCGTCAACGCCGGCTTTCGCCAGCCAGTTCACGTCACGCAGCAGTGTGGAAAACTCGCGATCGGAGTAGCAAAAGCCGGACTCGCGCGGCCGGGCCATCGCCACCACAGGCACCTGGGTTGCCTGCATCACCAGTTCCACGCAGCCGGGTGATGGAGTCAGTCCGCCAAGCAACAAGGCGGAGTTGAGTTCCACGCGGTCCGCACCAGACGACTGGGCGACCAGCAAATCATCGAGTGAGGCGATGCAGATTTCCAGCAAGCGTTTTTCATTTTGGTATGGGGGCTCGGTCATGGCTGGCCGCGCGTCGTCAGTTGATATCGTTGCCGGTTTGCGGAACGTTGGCTGGCTCGAAGGCAAAGGGCGACACGGGCTGCAGCGGCTCCTGTATCGTTTCCTGGATCGGAACTTGGTTGTTATTGTTGTTGTTAAACGCCTCCGACAGCAGCCATGCGGCCAGAACGCCATCGATCAGTCCTTGCCATTCACCAATTCCGCCGGTGTAGCCCGGACCGCTACCGCCGCCGCCGCCATAAGGCGTGTAGCTGCCGCCGGGCGGGCCGCCGAAGGGTCCCCCTGCCCCGGTACCGGTTCCGGGCATCCTTGACCGCAGTCGCGGTATATCCTCAAACGCGAATTGCTCGCCGCCGCCACTGAGCGCGTTAATGCGGGCCCGCAGAAACGGGGTGTCTTCGGTCGGGCAAATCGCCACTTTCAGGTCATCAGCCACCTTGCGATTAACGGTTGCCGCGGCATTGCGAAAGGGGCTGTCCGGGTTGGCTGAGGATTCAAGATCCTCGGCGGCCACGGCCTGGAAACTCAGCGCCGCAAATCCATCCTTGCCGGCAGCCGCGAATCCGTAGATGTTCGGTTCCACATCGTTGAATTCGAAGTTGCCGTCTTCATCGACGCTGGCCCTTGCATAGATTTCGTCGTCCAGCAGCAGAAAGGCATTCATTTCCTGCAATCGAATCGGTTCCTCGTCTTCGGAAGTCAGCGGGGCGACGCGACCGGTCAGTGTGCCGTCGGCCGACAACGTGATCTGGAAACCGCCGGCTACGACCGAGTCCTTGACGTTGATCTGTGATCCGACCGAGGTGCCCATGCCGACGCCCACATCGGCGGGAACATAATCCTGCATGATGCGACGCAGAGCGGTGAATTCCGGTGGAATCACGGCCGCCGTAATCTTCACTTCGCCATCCTCCTGAATCGCGTTGGCACCGCTGAAGGAGGCCAGTTGCAGCCTGCGTCGCGTGACACTTGCCCCTTCATCATCACCACCGGGCAGCGGCACGGGCAAACTGTCAGCTTCCACGTCGTCCCTTTCAATCACCTGAATACCATAGGCAAGGAATCCGTCGTCGCCCGATACGCACAATGTGTAGGTTCCGGGCTCGACCTCGTCGGTGACGAAGAAACCGGTATCGTCAGTTGTTGTGCGGGAGATGACTTCGCTGGCCTGCACCAGGCTGACTTCCAGCGACTCGATGCCGACGACTTCACCCGTTTCATTCTGGATGGCCGAAATTTCTCCCGACAGGCGGTTGTCCTCATTCAAGCGGATGTAGTGAGCGCGGAGCGTATTCTCGAGTCCTTCGTCCTGCCAGGAATCCATAGCAGCGTCCATCATGGCTTCGATATTGGCCGAAGCATTGAGATGGACCTGGGCGCGAAATCCTTCGGCAAACAGAACTGCGGTGGCCATCAACGGTAACAGGATGACGACACATGTCGTTTTGAAGAGCTTGTACATAAGATGCCGGAATCAATGAGTTTCAATATTGGCTACCAACAGGTGGGGAGTCACCGCACGGGACCTCCCCAACTACTAGATGAATTCACCCGGACGTTTTCGCCACTAAAAAACCTGAATATTCAGAAAATCAGGACGTGTCGCCTCGCGTCTTGCCAGAAGTGCCGGGAAAATACGGCAAACGACGGGGTTTTCAGGGCCTGGCTGGTGCCTGGAAATCACGGCTGTTGCGTCGGGTAGGTCCGGGCGACGCGAAAGCCCAGACGGTCGTTGAACCAGTCCCGGAGATTCTTCGTCCGATAGGAGATGCGGATGTACCCGGCTTCCTCGGCACAATTTTGTCCACGAATCTCGCGGGGAAAGTTGGACATGTCGCTTTCGGCCGGATCGAACACGTTGTGGCACCATTCCATGGCATTGCCCTGCACGTCAAACAATCCGACATCGTTGGGTTTCAGCCGCCCGACGGGCATCAACTGATCGCTGGAATTGTTGACGGACCAACCGTAGGCAGGGAACAACTTGTCGTCGGATCCAAAGAAATACCGGGTGGTGCTCCCGGCGCGACTGGCGTACTCCCATTCGGTGGCGGTGGGCATGCGGTAACCGGTCCGCTCCAGGGCTTGTTGCACCGGGCGTGCGGTCCAGCTGTGACGACCCGCTGAAATGTTGTAAACATCCTGATCATTGGGCAGTTTCGCAGCCCTCGACAGGCCGTTGCAGTACTGGGCCACGTCGTGCCAGGTAATGCCGGTTACCGGCTGATCCGGGTCGGCGGCAACTTCGCGGCTCTTTTGATTGCGGCGAATGGACTTGGCCAGTGACTCCCAACGTTCCTTGTTGGGATCTTCCCCGGAAATGGACTCCAGGTTTGCCACCAGCCGCTCCTCCCACTCCAGGAAATCGCCAGTTCTGGTCTCATGCATGGCGATGCCGAAGCGTCGTGGAATTTCCACCGGGGCACCATCTGCATCGGGGCCAGGTCGAAAATCCTGCACCGGATCAAAGACCGCAAAACAGATTCCGTTCTCATCCTCGTGCCAGCCATATCCCGGTTTGGGCAACGGCCTTTGCAGTTCCTCGATTCGTGCCTGCACATCATCGGCAAATCCCCAGCGAGCCAGCAACCAGCGACAGGCCCCGTGCACGCCGGCCGAAGGATGCGAGGCGAACAGGTCCAGCAGCTGATCCTTCAGTTCCTCGCGCTCGACCTGGTACAGCTGACGCTGGTCGTATTCACCGACCGCCAAAATGGCCGCCATCAGAATCGTCTCATCCGATTGCTCGTGGATGATGTCGCGAAGGTGTTGCAAGTCAATACCGGCGGGACCGCAATCGTTGATGACCTTGCTGCGTAGATTGCCATCGGGCGTATTTTGAGCGAAGGCCTCGGCGAGCGAGGAACGGTCGCCGGCCATGGTCTTCAGCAATACGAGATTCGCGGCGGCCACGTGATCGCCGGTAGCATCTTCGGGCAGTCGTAACCCGGCCACCGCAGCGGTATGGCGACGCGCGGGCTCGGCAAACCAGCGCAGCTGTTGTGGCTCGGCGTCTTTGGCCGTGTTGGCGAGATAATCGACGTCATCGGCGAACAGATAGGAAATCAATTCGGCGGCCCGTTCACGTACGCTGGCTTCGCGGCCCTGCTGAAAGATCTTCTCCAGTTCAGGTTGCAGTCGACTTGCCACGGGCTGCAGCAACGCGGCCCAGATCACCAGTCGTTCGGAGCTTTCATCCAGCAAATATCCCAGTAGCGGCAGGGCGTGGGAATTCCACTCATCGTTGTCGGCATCGACGGCCGCCAGCGCGCAAAACGCCCGCAGTCTCCGCTGTTTGTCGGGATCGGCTGCGGCAATTTGCCACAGGAATGCCGATTGCGAGCCAAGGTCGTCGCGGGTCAGGTCGATGATGGTGCGCGCTTCAACGGGGGAGGTGTCCGGCAGGTGCTGCGCCAGAGAAGCCAGTGCGGCTGGATCGGGATGACCGTTGTGCTTGCCAATGCGATAGGACGCCAGCTGGAAGCGGGCCATCTTTTCCGGTGAGGTGTTGGGGTCTTTCAGCCTTGCGTCCAGCCGGTCAATCACTTCGTTGTCCAACTGCACCAGGTTGTCGATGATGACGGGCAGGGATCCCGGATCGGCGTTCTCCAGCGCTTCCAGCTGGCTCCGCACAATTTCATTTTGCTTTTGTTGCAGGTTGATCGAGAACAGCGTCGAGCCGACCGCCACGAAAACCAGGAACGCAGCGATGATGCCCAGCATGGCGGCAATGGCCGGTTTGCGTTTGGCCCACAGCCACGTTCGCTCCAGCACGCTGGTACGCCGCGAGGTGATCGGCATGCCGTCAAGCCACAGACGCAGATCCGCGGCGAAATCACCGCAAGTGGCAAAGCGGCGATCGGGATCCTTCTCGATACTTTTCAGGCAAATTGTCTCCAGATCACGGGGTACCTCCGGATTGATTTGCCGTGGTCGTTTGGGTTCGGTTTCCTGAATCAGGCGGAACAGTTCGCTCAGCTTGCCGCGAAATGGGCGCTGCCCAACCAGAAACTCGTACAAAATAATTCCCAACGCCCACAAATCGGCACGCCCGTCCGCCGTGTTGGCGTGTCCAGCGACCACTTCAGGGCTCATGTATGCCGGTGTGCCCATCAGCGAGCCTTCGATCGTACGCGTCGTTTCGGTTTGATCGAGTCGGGCGCAGCCAAAGTCCGCCACGTGCGGCTGGTCGTGTTCGCGATCCACCATGATGTTGGCCGGCTTGATATCGCGATGCACGATACCCAGCGAATGGGCGTAATCCAGTGCTTCGGCGATGCGGGCCAGCACTTCAACCATGTCCCGCAAATCCGGCTGGTTGTCGCGGGCCCACTCGTCCAGTGTCCGTCCGTCGATGAACTGGTTGTCTGCAAACTCGCCGTATTCAAAGACCGGGATGATGTGAGGGTGTCGCAATTGTGCTGCCGAGCGGGCTTCACGCAGAAACCGGTCCACATTGCTTCGCGATTGCAGGGACGCAGCCTTTTGCAACTTGACTGCCACCAGTCGGTCGAGATTGGGATCAAGCGACTTGAGCACAATGCCAAAGGCACCTTCGCCAAGGCAGGAGATCGTCTCGTAGCGCGAAACCTGGGCGGGCAGCTTGATTTCGCCTCGGCGTGACTTGCCCGGCTGTTCGGCTGCCGTCAGCGACCGTCCGCCACCGCCAGTCCGTGCCTCGGGAGCCGGACCGCTGTCGGTCGAATCGAGCGTTTCCAGCATGCGTGTCTGGTCGGCGGGCTTGCCGGTAGCGCCACCCTTGCGTTGCTGCGTGCCGGGTGGGTCGGATGCCCCTGTCTGGCGGTGTGTGGCGTCCGAGGGCAGGTTGAGCGTCGCGTCGGGGTCTTCATCAGCGGAAGGAGTGCGCACCGTGGGTGCCGACGCAGCGGGCGGAGATGCAGGCTGGTCGACCGTCAGATCCTCGTCAGCCGAAGCAGGTGGGTCGCTGAAAGCCTGCGTGGCGCGGCCAGTGGCATCCGGGTCGATCGTCTCGTCATTGTGCCGCTGGTCGTTCATCGATGGTTATTCGGGATGGCGGCACCATGTCCGAGCGTGATCCGGGTTATTGATCCTTGCAGTAGGACAACGCCAACAGCACGTAACCGGTAACCAGGTTGGGATCGCCTTCCATCCAGCGATCATTTTCGTTGGTCCACGATCCATCGTCATTCTGGCGGCTGGCCAGTTCTTGCAGCAATTCCTTGCGCCAGTTGTGAACGATGCCTGCGCTGTCGACAAATTCGTCTTCACCAAACGCGTTCAATGCCTTGGCAAACACGTGGTAGTAGTAATACAGTCCGTCGGTGCCCATGCCGGGATTGGACTTCAGATCATAATGCATGCGGATCCAGTCGACCGCTGCCTGCACACGCGTATCGTTCTTGCCGACGCCCGCAAACAGCATGCTTTTCAGTCCGGCGTATGTCATCGATGCATAGCTGCGGAGGCCGCCGTTAGCGGATTTGCCTGCCTTGCTTTCGCCTTCGCCAGATGGCGTGTAGAAGAAGCCGCCGTCGGGGTTTTTGGCGGCAAACGGCATCGTGTTGTGCGGCGATTCATGGTTTTGCGAGCGGGTCACGAACGTCAGGGCACGCTGAATGGCTTCGCTATCCGCGTCATTACCGGCGCCGTCGACCAGCGCTTCGATGGTAAAGGAAACGTTGGACAAGTCAGGTCGTTCGTGTTTGCCGTAGCCGAATCCGCCGTAACGTCCGTCCTCTGATTCGATACCACGTTGTTCGGTCCACTGGCCACCTTTGAGAAAGCGATCGGCTTCGGCGATCAACTCATCGTACTGGCCATCCGTGTTGGCTTCGGCGAAACACAACAGGGCCAGGCTGGTTTCGTAGTTCTTGTAGAGTGACTCAGGTGCATGGATTCCGCCCGAGTCCTGTTTGAATCCCTCAAGATATTCGAGGGCATTGGCAACGGCAGGGTCGGTAGGGGGCACACCGTTTCGCATCATGCCGGTGGCAACCAGCGACGTCACACCAGTCCCGGCAAATCCGCTGAACGAGCCATCCTCGGCCTGACCCGTTTCTTTCAGGTAGGTCAGCGCGTCGGCAATGACTTTCTCATAGCTAACTTCGCTCTCGATTTCGGATTGCGCCGAGATATGAGGTGTCCACGCCACCAGCAGCACCAGCGCATGAATGACGGGCATCCATTTGCAACATCGCTTGATCGTTTTCATGACGCGCCTTTCTGTGTTGTTCCGTTCCGCATTCATTGTACACCTCTCGCGGGGTGGAGGCATCTGCCGATTTCCGGCGACTCCATTAAAAAAGGCCCGATCTGTTGACCGGGCCTGATGATTCCTTGATTGGCTGTCGTTTAGCGATCGGAACGCCAGCTGTCGTCGGTTTGCTGTTGGCTGCTGGCCGCTGCGCGCTGTTCGGCCGCGACCACGACCTGTTGCGCCCAATGCAAATGCTCGGGAGCAAAAAACCGCTCGAAGTAACCGTTGCTCAATTCACGCCGGTTGTGAGTTGACAGGAAATCCCAGCTGAGATTGTCGGTGCGGTGCCAGGCAGCGGCCTGGGCAACCGGTTGAGAGACTTCGTCGTTGGCAACCATCTTGATCATTTCAATGATCGCTTCGTCCTGAATGTAATCGCGAATCGGTCTGATTTCATACTTCATGCTGGGACGAGGATCAGGGCGATTGAATTCCAGGCAAATCGTTGTGATTTCTACCTTGGCGCGTTTTCCCGGAGGAATATTGAAGACGCCGCCGCCGAAGCCGCCACCGCCGCCTCCGCCACCGCGACCGCCGCCACCAAAGCCACCGCCGCCTCCGCCACGACCGCCTCCGCCACCGAGGCCCTGACCACCGCCGCCGCCGAAGCCACCGCCTCCGCCACCGCGACCGCCGCCACCAAAGCCACCGCCGCCTCCGCCACCACCACCAGGTCCGCCGCCAAAGCCCTGACCAAGGATGGGTACGCCGGCAAAGGCTTCAGGCATGGTGACTGCCAGCGCTTGCTCGGTATTGTTGGTTACAAAGATGTTGGCTTCCGTCGCGTCCTTGGGAATCAACTCGACGCGAATGTCACCGCTTTCCATGGCAGCGAACATTTCAACCGATGAATATCCATCGGCGGGAGCCAGGGTGCGCGATACACGCGTGGGCTGTCGTTCCTGTTGTTTCTCGTCAGTATCCGTAGCGAATACCACGGCAATGGGCAGGCACAGCGCACACGCTGCGGCAATCACCAAAGACTTGTGAGTCAACCCGTAAGATCTCATTCGAACTCTCCTCGATTTTCCATCGACACACCCTGCCTGTGTCGAGCTTTGCTCAGGTACTTCTGACTGCCCCGTCTTGGCACCCCATTTTAACGATTCCGGCAGGCCGGTTCATCGCGGACTGCGCAGTTTCTGCGGCAGCCAGCGTCTCGCACTTCTTTAGAGTAGTCGGGATTTTGCGATATTCCAAGCAAAAAATAGGCCAGATTGACTGTCGTAACCCCAAAAAAACAGGCATGATCGGCGCAAGTGGCCCACCCGCTGCAACCGCCCGAACAGCTGGTTACCCGGTGCGACCCGGGGCCGACCCGACGTCCCGCAAAACGCGGGCCCCCAGCGGTCAGTTGGTGCGGATCAACAACCGCAATCGCCACGCCGGTATTTCGGCGAGGGCCAAAAAAAAATGCCCGCCGTTTGTGCTGGCCCAGGGCCAGCGGCGGGCACTTGTTCAAATCTGCTGTACTGTTCTAGATCAGCGGAGCAATGACCAGGGCCACTACGCTCATCAGCTTCAGCAGGATATTCAGCGACGGACCCGACGTATCCTTGAATGGATCGCCCACCGTATCACCGACGACCGAGGCCTTGTGAGCATCGCTGCCCTTGGTCAGATGCTTGCCGTTTACCTCGAAGCCTTCCTCGATCATTTTCTTGGCGTTATCCCAGGCACCGCCCGCATTGGACTGGAACAGGGCCATTAGCACGCCGCTAATGGTCACGCCTGCCAGCAAACCGCCCAGCATCAGCGCATTGGTGTTGCCGGTTTCGTCAAACAGCTTGGGCAGGAATCCGAATGCAACAGGAACAGACACCGCGACCAGACCCGGCAGGATCATCTCACGGATCGAGGCACGCGTCGAAATGGCAACGCATTTTCCATACTCGGCCTTGCCGTCCGCTGCCTCGAAGGTCGTCTGATCCTCTTTGGACCACTCCTCAAAGTCCTTGCCTTCATTCTTGTTCATGACACTCAGTGCAGCCTTGAGTTCCGGAATGTCGCGGAACTGACGTCGCACTTCCTCAATCATCGACATCGCCGCACGACCCACCGCGTTCATGGACAGGGCCGAGAACAGGAATGGCAACATCGCACCTACGAACAGCGAAGCCGTCACGTACGGGTTGATGATGGAGATGGACACAATCGGCTTGTCTGGATTCGACAGGTTGTAGGCGGTCGTGAATGCGGCAAACAACGCCAGCGCCGTCAACGCGGCCGAACCAATGGCAAAGCCCTTGCCGATGGCGGCGGTTGTGTTGCCGACCGCATCCAGTTTGTCGGTGCGTCCGCGAACCTCCCTGGGCAACTCGGCCATCTCCGCGATACCACCGGCGTTATCGGAAATCGGACCGTAGGCATCCACAGCCAGCTGAATTCCGGTATTGGACAACATGCCGACCGCCGCAATGGCAATTCCGTACAAACCGGCGAAGGAATAGGCTCCCAGAATGGCGGCCGCAATAATCAGGATCGGAATGGCGGTCGACATCATGCCCACGCCCAGGCCCGCGATAATGTTGGTCGCCGATCCCGTCACCGACTGACGCACAATTGACTTGACCGGTCGCGTGCCCGTCCCCGTGAAGTATTCAGTGACCTTGCCGATCGCCAAACCGGCTACCAGGCCAAACACGATGGCGAAGAAGACTCCGTTACTGCTGTAGGTCGCGGTCGTTCCATCAAGCAGTGTCATCGTCCACTCAGCGGGCAGCATGAAACGAATGATCAGGTAGGTCAGGACCAGCATCACACCGGCCGAACCAAACTCGCCGATATTCAGGGCGTGATGCGGATCACCCCCTTCCTTGACCTTGACGAAGAACGTGCCGGCCACCGACGTCACGATGCCGACACCGGCCAGCACCAGCGGTAACAACACAGCGGACATGCCACCGAGACCATCATTGGCGAATTCCGGCAACGTGAAGTAGGCGGCACCCAGCACCATCGTGCCAATGATCGATCCGACATACGACTCAAACAGGTCGGCACCCATGCCGGCCACGTCACCCACATTGTCGCCGACATTGTCGGCAATGGTGGCTGGATTCAGCGGATGGTCTTCGGGAATACCGGCTTCGACCTTGCCCACCAGGTCGGCACCCACGTCAGCGGCCTTGGTATAAATCCCGCCGCCGACACGAGCAAACAAGGCAATCGACGATGCACCGAACGAGAACCCGGTCAGCACGGTAATGACACGAGTCAGCGATGCTTCGTCTCCGACCCCGAACATCAAGGCATACACGATCAGCAGAATACTCAGTCCCAGCACTCCCAGTCCGACGACGCCCATTCCCATGACGCTGCCGCCGGCAAAGGCCACTTCCAGAGCCTGGCCCAGCCCGGTTCGCGCGGCGTTGGTAGTTCGCACGTTCGCTTTGGTAGCCACTCGCATACCAATGAATCCGGCCAGCGCCGAACAGAACGCACCCGCCACAAATGACAGGGCAATCAATGGCGACGACGACTCGCCCTGGTTTGCTCCGGCCCAGCCGAGCAACGCGGCCACCGCAATCACGAACACAATCAGCACGCTGTATTCCGCCTTGAGGAATGACATAGCGCCATCGGTAATGTTTTTGGCGATTCGGGACATTTTTTCGGTGCCCGCTTCCTGCTGGGCAACCCACGAAGATTTCCAGAACGTATAACCCAGGCCAATCACACCAAACACGGGGATCAGCCACGCCAGCCAGGGAAGACCGCCGCGGGAATCGGTTGAAGTTGATTCCGTCGACGAGGTCGTTGTCGTTCCGGTTTCCTGAACGGCTTCGGCGGTGCTGGTGCAATACAGCAAGAGCACCGAAACAACGAACAGGGCCAGCCAGCCCTCACGCTGCCACGACAGTGATTTCAAGCGACTCAACAGTGCAGACATGGTTTTGCCTTGATATGCGGGATTTTGGTCGGGCGTTGCCCTGGTGCTGTCCGGGTGACAGCCGCGGATGCAGCGGGCAATTGTCCCAGGGGACGTGCGAATGCGAAACACCAATTTGATCGATCTGGCATCGCCACGGCGCAGAACGGACGCAGAAGACTTCCGGGCCGATCCGTTCCAGGTTTCAGGCTGCCTTGCGCTGGTGCCGGGCGTGATTTGCCTGCCAGACACCGATCGTGGAGATCCCCAGTGAGCCTGGGACCACGACTCTCGGGCTCGATCGATCAAACCAATCCATTCGCGAAGCGACGAGTCTAACTTCGCCTAAACCGGGCTGTCAAGAATAGTCAGGAGGCGTGAAGGCAGCCCGGATCGGGCCGCTTTCCCTCCTGCTGTTTCCATTCGTTTTCCCGCCTGCCCTGCCCTACAGCAGGTTCAGCGGGTTTTGGTTTTCCAGATGCAGTTTCTGCAGCGAGACATCCGGAGCATCGGCAAGGATGCTGCCTGCCGTCGGAGCCGGCTTTTGCATGGCTTCCAGCTGCAAGGACCGATAAGTCTCTTTGGTCAGGCTGAACACGGCCTCGCCCAGCGCTACCTGCTCGGTTGCTACCTGCTCGATCACAATGCGGGCGTTTCTCGTGTGAGGTGTCCCGGCAAAGTTGATGACCCAGTTGCCGGCCAGGTCCGCGCGGTTTGTCCGCTCGCCCAGAATTGATCCGTCCGGTGCATACAGCCGGGCCACCAAAATGGTCCCCGGCGCCGCATTGCCGGCGATGATCGGTTCCTGGGCCAGCCAGTCAATCCGTTCGGACAACAGGACCTCACGGGCGCCCATACGATGGCCAAACGTGGTTTCCTGGCGTTTTGATTCGTTGTTGAACGAGTCGAAGGCGAAGTTGTTCGCACCCTCAATCGTAATCGTGGCCGTAGCGGTGTCTCGCAATCCGCGATCGTTCTCCAGCGTGTACTGGAAACTGTCGAAGGCCGTGTCGCCATCGTCCAGCGTGTCATAAACGCCGTTCGGATCCCAGGTCACCGTACCATCTCCATTGACCGTCACGATCGCGCCGGAAGCCAGCGTCACCTGCTGGCCCGCCGTTACCGGGATACCCTCGATCTCCACGATGCCATACGGCAAACTGTCAGGGTCAAAGTCGTTGCCCATCAGGTTAAGCAGAACCGGGGTGCTTTCGTTGGTTGTGGCGGCGTCATCGTTGGCCACCGGTGGCTGCGGATCCTCAATCACGTTGATCGTCACCGTCGCCGTGGTCGTCGCACCGTCCACGTCAGTGACAGTGTAGGTGAAACTGTCCGTGCCATAAAAACCGAGAGCCGGAGTATAGGTATAAGAACCGTCCGGATTCATGACCACGCTGCCATTGGCAGGTCCGCTGGCAACGCCAAAGGTCATGGAATCTCCATCGGGATCCGCATCGTTCGACGCGACCGTCGAAGAAAAGGCGTTGTCTTCCAGAGTCGATTCCACATCGTCCCCGGCGACCGGCGGTGGATTACCCACATTCCACACGAAAGTGTCAGTCACTGTGCCGCCGTTGCCGTCATCGGCCGTAATCGCCACGGGGTAGGGACCGCCTGCCGAAGCACTGCTGTCCAGTGTTCCGGAAATGATGCCCGTCACCGGATCGAGCGAGAGCCCTGGTGGCAGTCCGGCGGCCGAAAACGTCAACGTGTCACCCTCGATATCGCTGAACGCGCCGGAGACGTCCACCGTCACCGGATTGCTGTCCATATCCGATTGATCGGGCAACGGAGTCGCCACGATGGGCGCGTCGTTTTGTGGCAGGACGGTGACCGTCACGGTTGCCGAAGCAATCGCACCATCAGCGTCCACCAGCTGATAGTCAAACGTATCCACGCCGTTGAAATCGGGATCGGGTGTATACGAGAACGAGCCGTCCGGGTTCATCACCACCGTCCCGTTGGCTGGCAGACTCGTGACATTGAAAGTCACCGCGTCTCCATCGGGATCCGAATCGTTGCTGGCTACCGTGCCGCTGATCGCCGTATCTTCGCTGGTCGTGAATCCATCATCGCCGGCCGTGGGGCCCGGATTGGCCACCGTCCAGGTGAAACTTTCGGTTACCGTGCCTCCGTTACCATCGTCGGCCGTGACCGAAACCGTGTACGGCCCGCCAGCCGAAGCACTCGAATCCATCGTGCCCGAAACAGTGCCGGTTAGCGGATCAATGGTCAGACCGGGCGGCAGACCAGTCGCCGAAAAACTCAGTACATCGCCGTCGACATCCGAAAACGCTGTCGACACATTCAGACTGATCGCGTCCGAGTCCAGGCTGGATTGCGGCGGCAGCGGCGTGGCTACCGGTGCGTCGTTAACCGGCAGTACCGTGAGGGTTACAGTAGCCACCGCAGTCGCCCCGTCGGCATCGGTGATCTGGTAATCGAATGTGTCGGTCCCGTGGAAATCAGGATTGGGTGAGTAGGAAAACGACCCGTCGGGATTGAACGCTACACTGCCGTTGGCCGGTGACGTCAGCTGAGTGTAGGTCAGTGCGTCGCCATCGGGATCGCTGTCATTGGAAGCAACAGTACCCGAAAACAGGTTGTCTTCGTTGACAGAAAACGAATCGTCGGTGGCGGTTGGCGCCGGATTGCTGACCGTCCAGGTGAATGAGTCGCTGGCAAACCCGCCATTTCCATCATCAGCCGTCACGACCACCGTGTAGGGGCCGCCCGCCGAAGCACTCGTGTCCAGTGTGCCCGTGATCATGCCCGTCACAGGATCGATGGACGACCCCGGCGGCAAGCCGGTAGCGCTGAACGTCAACGTGTCGCCATCGGGATCGCTGAATCCCGAACCGGCATCAACCGATACAGGATCGCCGTCAATGTCCGACTGATCCGGCAGCGGCGTATCGACCACCGGCACGTCGTTGACTGCGCCCACGTTAATAAACGCTGTGGCGGTGGAGGTTGCTCCCTCGGCATCCACAATCTGGTAATCAAACGAGTCCAATCCGTTGAATCCCGGAGCCGGATCGAAGGTAAACGTGCCGTCCGGATTAAGCGTCAGGACTCCGTTGGCCGGCAGACTGACCACGGAATAGGTCAGCGTGTCGCCGTCGGGGTCCGAGTCGTTGGTCGCGACAGTGTCGCTCATCAGCGTGTCTTCCAGAGCACCAAAACTGTCGTCCACCGCGGTCGGACCGGGATTGGTGACCGTCCACGTAAACGTATCGGAAACCGTACCGCCATTGCCGTCATCAGCTGTCAGCACAACGGTGTAGGAACCGCCGGCCGAAGCGCTCGAATCGAGCGTACCGCTGATGGTGCCAGTCACTGGATCCAGCGAAAGCCCCGGTGGCAAACCGGTTGCCGTGAAAGTCAGCGGATCGCCTTCGGTGTCGCTGAAGTTGCCCGAGACGTCCAGACTGATCACGTCACTGTCCTGGTCGGCCTGATCCGCAATTGGCACTACGGTCGGTGCGTCGTTAATGCTGGTCACGTCGATCGTCACCAGTGCTACATCCGAATCGCCATCGGCGTCGGTCATCTGGTAGACAAAGGTCTCCGTGCCAAAGAAGTCAGCATCCGGCGTATAGGTAAACGTGCCGTCGACGTTGAAAGTCAACGAGCCGTTGGTCGGAGGTGTCGTCAGCGTATACGAAACCGTGTCTCCGTCAGGATCGGAGTCGTTGCCGGTGACCGTGCTGCTCAGTGGTGAGTCTTCATTGGTGGTGAAGGCATCGTCACCGGCGACCGGTACGGGATTAACGACTGTCCAGGTAAATGTCGTCACGGCCGTCGCACCATTGTCATCCACGACTGTCACGGAGACGCTGTAAACGCCATCGCTGCCAGGCCCGCCAGTGGATGCACTGCCGCCGATCGTGCCGCTGATGATGCCGGTCAGCGGATCGATGGACAGACCCGCAGGCAATCCGCTTACGCTGTACGTCAACGTGTCGCCATCCACATCGCTGAAGAAAGCGGACATGTCCAGCGTTGCAATCACATCCGTGTCCAGATGCGATTGATCCGGTGCCGGCGTGGCAACCGGAGCATCATTGGTGCCGTTGATCGTGATCGTCATGGTGGCCGAGTCCGTTCCGCCTTCGCCGTCACTAATCGTATAAGTGTATGTTTCGATCAGCGTTTCGCCGATATCCAGTCCCTGGACCGATGGGTTGGTGTTATCCAGCGTGTACGTGTATGTGCCATCCGCGTTGACCTGAATCGAGCCAAACAATCCGCTGACGGTCACTCCTGCGGGCGTTCCATCCACGTCAGTAACCTGCAGCAAGTCGCCATCAGGATCACTGTCCACGCCACTGCCGTCGTTATCAGTCAGTAAATTACCGGAGTCGGTCAGCGGACCGTCCTCAGTAACAACACCTGTATTGTCAGTGGCCGTTGGTGCGGGGTTGCTGACGGTCCAGGTAAAGGACTCGCTAACCGTGCCGCCGTTGCCATCATCGACGGTGACGTCGACGGTATAGGGACCGCCGGCCGAAGCGCTGGAGTCAATGGTACCGGAGATCACACCCGTGACCGGATCGAGGGACAGTCCCGGTGGCAGTCCGGTGGCGCTGAAGCTGAGCGTGTCGCCATCGACATCACTGAAATTGGAGGAAACGTCCAGCGAGATCACATCGCTGTCCTGATCGGCCTGATCGGCAAGCGGCGTACCCACCGGAGCATCGTTGACCGGGTCGACCGTGATCGTCACGGTGGCGGTGGCCGTCAGTCCATCGGCATCGGTGATCTGGTAATCAAAGGTGTCGCTGCCGTTAAAGTCCGCATCGGGCGTGTAGGTGAACGACCCGTCCGGGTTGAAGACGATCGAGCCGTTGGCCGGACTGGTCAGCTGGGAGTAGGTAAGCGTGTCGCTATCGGGATCGCTGTCGTTGGAAGCGACTGTGGATGACAGTGGATTATCTTCATTGACCGAGAACGAATCGTCACCGGCCACCGGCGCGGGGTTGCTGACGGTCCAGTTAAAGGTATCGGTGACCGTACCGCCGTTGCCGTCATCGGCCGTCAGCATCACGGTGTAGGGTCCGCCAGCCGAGGCACTGGAGTCCAGCGTGCCGGAGATCACACCCGTGACCGGATCGAGGGACAGTCCCGGGGGCAG
>CAMYKF010000308.1 GCA_947258905.1 uncultured Pirellulaceae bacterium
GTCTACTGGCAGAGAAATGAAGAAACCCAACCCAATCAGCAGGTGCAAAAAGTAGCTTAGATTACGCCGAAATCTGTCCAATGATTGGGGAGTAGCTCATACCAATTCGCGCTGGTGTAAAGCTTTACGGACCGCATCGGCGATATGTTGCCTCCGGTTGTTTTTGTTATGCTAGGGCAAGTCTCAAGGAACCATGAACATGCAGATACGTCTCGCCATTGCTCAATGGCTGCCCCAGTACAAGCTGGCCTGGTTGAAAGCCGATCTGATGTCAGGCGCCAATGTCTGGGCAGTCCTGATCCCCACGGGCCTGGCGTACGCCGGGCTTGTTGGGGTGGATCCACTGGTCGGCCTCTACTGCGTCCCCGCGGCACTTCTCGGATACGCAATATTCGGCGGTTCAAGGTTATTGGTTGTCGGACCGGATGCGTCCGTCGCGATCTTGTCAGGTGGCGTGATTGCTGCTGTAGGCGTCGGCAGCAACAATCTGCAACTGGCGATCATCCTGAGCATATTGGTTGGGATTGTTTATGTAGGCTTCGCCTTCTTGCGTCTGGGCTGGGTATCCGACCTCATTCCCGATCCTGTGCTCAAGGGTTTCGTCGAGGGGCTGGTCTGGGTGACGATCCTCAAACAGGTTGTCAAACTGTTGGGACTCGAAATTGACGGTGAGGCGAAACGCTTCCTGCCAAAGCTCTATGAAATCATTCAGGCGCTACCGCAAGCACACATTGTGACAGCCGCCGTTGGTATCTTCAGTCTGCTATCCCTGTTCCTGATCAACAGGTTTTTCCACCGTCTTCCTTCCGCATTCATTGTCCTTCTTGCCTCGATCGTACTTGTCGGGCTGTTCGGGCTCGATCATCAGGGGGTTGCAGTTGTCGACGTCACAAAGGGCGGAATCCCGGAAATTGAAGGATCGATCGGCTCCCATCTTGGCCAGATTGTCGACATGCTTCCCGGTGCTGTGGCGATCGTTGTCATCGGTTTTACCCTGAGCATCGCAGCTGCGAAACGTGCAGCGGAAAAGACCGGGGAACGAATTGATCCGAACCAAGAGCTATTCGCGGTCGGAGTGGCTAATTTCGGCTCCGGCGGAATGGGTGGATATCCGATTGCAGGCACACTTTCCAAGACCGCGGTGGCCATGGAATCCGGTGGAAGGTCCCAGCTCGGGAACGTGTTCACGGGTTTGCTCGGGGTACTTACAATCCTGTTTCTCGTGCCGTTCCTTGGTATGTTGGCCTACGCCACCCTGGCGGCATTGGTCATTGTGGTGATGCTTGAAGTCTCGGATTTGCCCTACTTCTTGAGATTGTGGCGCGTTCGCCGCCAGGAATGCGTTATCGGTGCCTTCGCCTTTGCCGGGGTGCTAGCTTATGGCGCTCTTCCCGGCGTCATGATTGGAGCGTTTCTCGCCCTGGTCGTCCTTGCCGATCACATCTCCAGGCCGCCGACGATAACAATCGGCCGCACGCAAAACGGAGACTTCACTTCTCTTGAGGATGAACAAGGTGCTCGCCCGATACCCGGCATGGTGATCTGGCGGCAATATGCACCGCTTGTATTCCTGAACGCGCGCCGCCTTTCAAACGACATTCGATCGCGGGTCGAGGAGCAAGAAGGTATCAGCGTTGTATTGCTCGATGGTATGGCGACATCCGGGGTCGATGCCACTGGAACCAGCGCTTTCCTCGCTCTGCGCGATGATCTTGCCAAGGATGGCGTTACCCTCTGGGTTGCCAATGTTCGCAACGCAAGCTGGAACCGGATCGTTGCCGCGCTCTCGGCAACAGACACACCGATACCTCCCTATTTCAATTCACTGGCTGATGCCGTGGACGAGTTTGAAAAATCCGGACCGGCAGCGGTTGGCCCCGGTACTTCCTGAGCGCTCCGCCAGCTTTTTTCGCCGGTGAGACTCCCAGCCTTCACCGCAAACGGTCGGCTACCTGCCTCGTGCCAAGCGTGTCACCAGACCGCGCAAGATCAGGTACGGAACAATCGCCAGAAGAATGGCAACGATGATCGCCTCGCCCGGGTAGACAAAACGCAGGACATAGAGCTGATAGGCAACATCCAGCACCAGCGCCAGGATGAAGACTTTTCCGACACTCTTCCAACCATCCTTGATCATGTCCCGGCGATGTCCGGGATCGCTCAACAGCGCCCAGAAGTAAGGTGGTTTACCGGACTTGGCGTCTTTCAGGCCTGAGAGTATTGCAAATATGGAGGCCATGACCGGCTGAAGGACAAATCGGAACTTCAGCGGGCCGCTCATCCGATCACCAATGTTCTCCACGATTCGCATAAACAACTCGTCCATTCTGAAAATCCCTTTTCTGACGGCGCGGATCAGTCTTTCAGCTTGCTGGGTTTTTACCGCGAAGGTTGGATTGGTTAGCGCTTACCCGAAGGGTACCAGTATCCCGCCGTACAGAAGACTGCCGAACAGGAACGGTACAAATCGTCCATCTTTGTCATGTGATAATTCTTCGAGCATGCTGTT
This sequence comes from uncultured Pirellulaceae bacterium, assembly GCA_947258905.1. GTDB lineage: Bacteria > Planctomycetota > Planctomycetia > Pirellulales > Pirellulaceae > CAJQPP01. The sequence continues at coordinate 2,510 of CAMYKF010000308.1, forward strand.
TACAATGATTCCCCCCGACGTGAAAGCAACGATCAGGGCAATCGCGTATGGGGGCAAACGCAGTAGCAGCCCGATAATCCATCCAAGGATCGCCATGCCTGCGAGTACGAATCGACCATATCGGTCGTACGCCGTTCCATGTTCGCGGCGCAAACCATGATCTACGGCGAGGAAGTGAAGAGCGATCGCAACTGCGTAAAGCAAGAGGGAATAGGATGTCTCTTCGATGTTGTTCACCAGAAGATATGACATGAGCAAAACGTAGGCGGAAAACCCGCCGACATCCAACCGGAAGGCCGGCCCCGATTGATCGGAATGTGATGTTTGCTGCAATCGTCGGGACTGGTTTTCCAACCCGTAAAAGACCAGGAATCCGATCAAGGCGGTGAAGTAGACGATAATTCCTTCAAAGTGCTGGGCAGACGCCACGTTTTCCTTGAATGCATGACGTGCGCCCTGCAATTCGGGCATGACACGCACGAATACGTAGGCCACCGGCATGCCGGCGCAGGAGGATATAATGACGCGCCTGTCGGGGATAAACGACCGAAGCGGGTGAACATATTTGCCCAGCAGGAATACGAGGCTGAACAGGCACGCCGCAATTGCAGGTTCGGCAATGGCTCCGGAAATCAAAGGCACTACTACAAGATCCTCATCATCACCATATAGAAAAGGACCAACCCGCCGATGGCCGTCAAAGCGGACATGATCCATGTCGGGGATTGCCACATGCTGAACTTCTGGAATTTTCCCAATACACGACGCGTCTGCCAATATTCGACGTTACCGATGATCAGCGCCGCGAAACCCATCGCTATGAGCACCAGCCCGGCATTCCTCGGCGTCGTCTCCCTGGGTAGTTCGCGGCCAGCTTCCTGAATTGCCTGGAGTATTTTATAGAGCGTAAAGCCAAACCCGATCATCGAAAATGATGTTCGTATCCAAGCCATAAGCGTGCGATCGGCGGCCATCGCCGTCCTCAACACGCCCAAATCTGGCGGGGCTTCATCGAGCCCTTCTGAATCTGCCTTCGGTTCGCCTGACAAACTCAACTCCTGTGCGCAATTACATAACGCTCATAGCCCCAAATTGGGAGCCGTAATCCGATTTTCTAGTACATCGTCGACATTCCGTCGAGGTACGTGATGGTTTCCACACGGATAGTTGTCGATAGAACCGGTACCTGACGAGCGCCCTTGGTCGGGTATATTAGCATCTTCTAAAGGGCTGCTTCTGGCACAAATCGACGACGCAAGACGTGTCGCAATGTGGATATGGCAGTCATCAGAGATTAGTCGCTTTGTCCGCAGAGCGGCCATTGAG
>CAMYKF010000309.1 GCA_947258905.1 uncultured Pirellulaceae bacterium
GAATCCAGCGCCACGATCTGAAACGCCGGGACATGCGTCGCGTCGTTACCCGATAGCGCATAACAACCCTTTTCGCTGTCCGTCAGGAAAACCAGGTCGCACATTTCCGTCAGCCGCCGTCGGCAATCTTCCAGCGAATCGGTTTCGCACAACTGCCGGGCCTCATCGGCGTTGCAAAACAGCACATCACAGTATTCAGGAATCATGTCGCGAAACTGCTGGTGGTACCGGTCCACAAGGAACGGGTCAGAAATGGTGAACGCTGTAGCGACCCCCAGTCGCTTGGACTGTTCAAACACCTCGATGCAGGTCTCACGCGGGCCCTCGGCATCCCACAGGTAGCCTTCGATGTAACTGTATTTGCATTGAGCCAGTCGCTCAGTGTCGAGGTCGTTCTTGTGCAACGACGTCGAGATACCCAGATGCGTGCACATCGTGCGCTCGGTATCGGGCGTGGTCAGCACGACGCAGGTCCCGGTAGGCTCCGCAGCCTCGGGCGCCATTTCGACTTCGAACTTGATCCCGGCCTGCTCCATATCCTGCTGGTAGAACTCGCCATGCGTGTCGTGAGCCACCTTGCCGCAATACACTCCGCTACCGCCGCTTTGGGCGATCGCCACCATCGTGTTGGCGGCGGAACCGCCGGAAGCCAGTTCGACCTTGTGATCGGCCAGATGCCGCAAGATATCCGCTTGGCGAACGGTATCCATCAGCGTCATACTGCCGCGGTCCAGCTGCTGCTGCTCGATAAACGATTCGGGCACGAACGCCAACATGTCCACGATGGCATTGCCCACACCATATACGTCAAACGGTCTGTCCACGGCTTTCCTGTCTGTCAAAAATCCAAAGTTGAAAATCGGCCCCGCTGATCAGGACGAGTCGGGATTATCGCAATCTATCCGGGAATCGCAAGGCGGCCTGACGTGGCTTGCCTCGCCGGATTCGCCTGAGCCGGCGCGGATATCGGGCCGCTCCAACAGGACACAGACAAGGGCGAGGGCAAGCATTAAGATCAATGCCGTGGCCTCCACCATCCGCTCCCTGGACTAAGATCAGTGCCATGGCCTCCACCATCCGCTCCTTTATTGCGATTGAATTACCCCAGGAACACTGTCGCGCATTGCAGCGTGTTGTGCGGCAGTTGGCGAGGGACTGGCCCCAGTACCGCTGGGGCAGCACCGACCAGCTGCATTTAACCGTTAACTTCCTCGGCGATGTACGTGACGATCGCATTCCGCAAGTTTGCGAACAGGTCCGCGACGTGGCTGCGCGTCACACCGATTTTGAGTTGTCGTTTTCCACGCTGGGCGCATTTCCCAAAACGTCACGACCGCGGATTCTGTGGGCTGGCATCGAACAGGGCCAGTCGGAAATGAGCCAGATTCACTATCAAATCGCCGAGGCACTCCAGGACCTGTGTCGCGAACAGGATCGCAAACGCTTTAGTCCCCACGTCACCCTGGGGCGGATTCGCCGCAACCAGCGCTGGCCCGACGAGATGATTTCCTTGCTGGAACAAGCCGAGCCTCTGCAGGTACCCCCGCTTTGCGTCAGCCATTTGACGGTATTTGCCAGCCACCTGGAGACTACTGGACCTGTGTACACTGTGATGGATCAGGCACAACTTGGCTAGTTTTTCCGGATTTTTTGCAGCGCCGGGACCTGACGTGTCTGCCAGACAACGAATACTCAGCATGCAACCACTTGTGTTCGTTTGTGACCATCCCTATCGTTAATTGAAGCGACGCCACGCAATGCCTGGATGGTCGCCCAATTCATGGGAATGGAACTCATGCGTTATCGAAAGGAATCAGCCCATGTCTGCTGTTAAAACGACTACCGCCAAAACGACTACCGCCAAAACAACGACCACCAAAACTGCCCAATCCCGACCTGCAAAATCTTCATCCGCCTCAACCAAACGTGAAGGGACGACCATGGCCAAGAAGGAAAAGGCTGCCAAGGCCGCCGGCAAAAAGAAAACTGAATCGCCCATCGACACGATGCTTAACGAGCACGAAAACCTGAAGACGGCGGTGCAGCAAATTGAGAAACAGTTTGGCGACGGCTCGATCATGTCGCTGACCAGCGATGGTATATCGCGGATCCGCGGCATTTCCACCGGCAGCCTGTCGCTGGACATTGCCATGGGAGGTCAGGGATTTCCCTGCGGAAGGATCCTCGAGGTGTATGGTCCTGAATCCAGCGGCAAGACGACGCTGGCCCTGCACGCCATTGCCAGCGCCCAAAAGAACGGTGGTATCGCGGCTTTCATCGATGCCGAGCATGCGTTTGACCCCTCGTGGGCCAAAAAACTGGGCGTCCAGCTGGATACGCTGCTGGTCAGCCAACCCAGCAGCGGCGAAGAAGCCATGCAGATCTGTGAAATGCTGGTGAAGTCCAATTCAGTTGACATCATCGTCATCGACTCGGTTGCTGCTTTGGTTCCCAAACAGGAACTGGAAGGTGAAATCGGCCAGTCCCATGTGGGATTGCAAGCCCGCCTGATGAGCCAGTCCATGAGAAAGCTGACCGGCGCCATCGCCAAAAGCAAAACCTGCACGGTCTTTATCAACCAGATTCGTGAAAAGATCGGTGTCATGTTCGGCAGCCCCGAAACCACCCCCGGCGGACGGGCGCTTAAGTTCTACAGTTCCTGCCGCGTCGACGTACGACGGATCGGTGCCCTCAAGGATGGTGATGAAGTTGTCGGGCAACGCGTCAAATGCAAGATCGTCAAGAACAAGGTCGCACCGCCGTTCCGCATCGCCGAGTTTGACATGATGCACAGCAACGGCATCAGTTTCGAAGGCGATTTGCTGGATCTTGGCGTCGCGCATCGCATCGTTAGCAAGAGCGGGGCCTGGTTCAAATACGGCTCGACGCACATCGGACAAGGCAAGGAAAAGGCCCGCAACTTCCTCATGGAAAACCCTGACGTCGCCGAGGAAATTCGCAGCAAGATCATGACCGCCGGAGGCTACATCGACGATGTCGCTGAAAAAGCTCTGGAAGAAGCCAGCGAAACAGAACCGGCAGTTGCCCAGGCCTGATTGCCCGGCTTCGTCCGCTCTGGAAACATCACACAGCCAGCCACATCTCGGGCTGGCTGTGTTTGTTTCGGGCTGCCTGATTATCCTCGCGTCAACCATTCCGGCGCAGGCTCAGTCCAATGCGGATCAAGCGAGGGCAGCCAAGGCGGTGGTTGCGGTTGCCCGGTTTGCCAATGATTTCACCGGCGATCCCCTCGATCCTCATTCCATTCCGGACGCCCTGGGTTGCGGCGTGATCATCGCCGCCAACGGGCGGATCCTGACCAATCGCCATTTGCTGGGTGACCCGGCGGACAACCGGTATTTCGTGTGGCTGCCGGCCGGCGAAACGGGCGCAGCGCAATGCCATGCCGCGCATCTGCTGGCCGCCGATCCCTGGACGGACCTTGCCGTATTGAATTTCACGGATATCCATCGGGGTCTCAGCGGAGTGGTACTGGCTGCCGGGGACCGCACGCTGCAGACCAACGAATCGGTTACGCTGTACCATGATCCCCGCGTGATCATCGATTCCGGATCGGCCACACGCGATGAGGGAACGGCAGGCGACCTGAACCAGGCCTTTCCGAATTCTGCCGACCGCCGGTTTAGTCTGCTCGCCGACGATTGCCTGTACCAATTTGGCGGGTTGATTCGCATCGACACGGCGGAAACCGGATATGCCAGTGGCGGTGCCGTGATTGATGCCGAAGGTCGACTAGTGGGTTTGACAACCGGGTTGGTGCCCGAGCTGATGACAGCGAATCACATTGCGATTCCCCTGAACAATACTTCCGTTCAGGTCACGGACGTCGTGCCCAATTCACCGGCCGACCTGGCCGGGATCGGCTTTGCCGACGTAATTACGATGATCGACCGACGGGTTGCGGAAGATGCCAACCAGGTGTTGTCCATCATCGGGGGTCGACGGGCCGGAACGACTCTGGATTTGGAAATAACGCGGGGTGCGCTCAATCAACTGCCGGTTGAAACACTAAATCTGCAAATCGAGCTATCCAAACGCTGGATCGAGTCGCGTCGAGGCAGGTTTTCATCCAGGCCCCGACCCGATCTGCAGGGATTGCAGATTGATTTTTACACGGCCATCCCCAATTTCGGGGCGGTTGCCGGGGCCGTTGATCCGGACGGCTGTGTCGTCGCGTCCGCCGTGGTAATTGACTCACCCGCCTGGCAAGCCGGACTGCGTCCGCGGCAATTCATCTCGCACGTCGCCGGTCTGCGGGTCAACAGCCCGCGACGATTCTGGTCCGCCGTGAACAATGCCGCAGGACCAGTTGTCCCTCTCGTGATCACTGGCGATCCGAGCGGCGAGCCCGTCACGATCTCTCTGGACAAGGGTGGTCAGTGACCCGAGGTGCGGGACGAGTTCGCGTTGTTCTGGTCGATTTTGGCGGGCACCGATATATTGCACGAATTCAACTTCACGCCGAATCCCGACCCTGAACATGCGAACCAACGAAATACGCCAAAAATATCTCGACTATTTCCGGCAAAACGGTCACACCGTCTGTTCCAGTGATGTGTTGGTCCCGAAGTGGGATGATACCGTTCTGTTTACTCCGGCCGGCATGAATCCGTTCAAGGACCATTTTTTGGGCAAGGTGGAACTGGAGTTCACCCGGGCTGCCAGTTGCCAAAAATGCCTGCGCACCGGCGACATCGAGAACGTCGGTCGCACGGCCTATCATCACACCTTTTTTGAAATGTTGGGGAACTTCAGTTTCGGTGACTATTTCAAGACCGAGGCCATCATGTGGGCGTGGGAATTTCTGACGGATCCCAAATGGATGGGTATCGATCCTGATCGATTGACCGTATCGGTGTACAAGGATGATCACGAAGCTGCTGAAATCTGGCACAACCTGGTGGGCGTTGCTGATGACCGCATTGCCCGACTGGATGAACATGACAATTTCTGGCCCGCTGGCGCTCCATCTAACGGACCTGACGGCGTATGCGGTCCCTGCAGCGAGATTTTTTTCCATCCCGACAACGGCAACGAATGTGAAATCTGGAACCTGGTATTTACGCAGTTCAATCGTTCCGGTGATCCGCCTGACAACCTGCATCCGCTTCCCAGCAAAAACATCGACACCGGCATGGGGCTGGAGCGTATGGCCGCTGTGATGCAGGGGGTCGACACCAACTTCCATATCGACTCGCTGTTGCCATTAGTCGAAGCCTCTGCCGACGTATGTAGCACCAACTATGACCCGGCCACCGAAGACGGCCGGCGACTACGACGCATTGCCGATCACGTGCGAGCCTGCGTGATGGCGATTCACGAAAACGTCTATCCCGGCACGCAAAAGGAAAACTACACAGTGCGGCGGCTGCTGCGGCGAGCCGTGTTGCAGGGCCATGAAATGGGCGCCCGCGACCCGTTCCTTTATCAACTGGTACCCACGGTCGTGGACCTGATGAAGGAACCCTATCCGGAGTTGACGACGACCGCCGACAACGTGAGTCAGGTGATCAAGGGAGAAGAAGAGAGTTTTCTCAATACGCTGGACAGCGGCTTGGCCCGCATCGAAGACATCTTCGCCGGCATGCAATCCTCCGGCTCGAGGGTCGTCGATGGCCACGCTGCCTTTGACCTGTATCAGGAGCAGGGTATTCCCGCCGAGCTGTTTGAATCGATTGCCGACGAACGCGGATATGGATTCGATTGGGAAGGCTATGAAGAAGCCAACCGCACGCACAAGTGCCGCAGTGGTGCCGGCCGGAAAGGCGTGATGGGCGACTTTGGACCCATCGACGACATCAAGCGCGAAGTCAAATCGACCGAATTTGTCGGCTACGCTTGCACGAGCGAGCAAAGCGTCGTCCGCGGTCTGGTGTACGAAGTGCAGGAGACGCTGGTGGAGGATGATGACGACGGGAATCCGGTCGAGACAACACGGACCGTCCAGCATGCCACGGATTCACTGGTGCCGAACGAAGATCAGAAACAGCTGCTGGTGCTGGATCGAACGCCGTTTTACGCCGAAGCCGGGGGTCAGGTCGGTGACACGGGTCGCATCGTGGGTCCGGCAGGCGAGTTTGCCGTTTCCGATGTGCAAAAAAACGGCGATGTCTACGTGCATTCCGGCCGGGTCACAACCGGAACGATTTCCAGTGGGGAACAGGTTGCCGTGGAAGTGGACGTGCAGCGTCGCAACGGCATCCAGCGTGCGCATTCGGCCACCCATATTCTGCATTACGCCTTGCAAAAATTTGTGGGTGAGCACGCCCAGCAACGCGGTTCCAAGGTACAGGACGACCAGTTGCGGTTTGATTTCGCCAACCAGGAAGCCGTGACAATTGGGCAATTGCAGCAGATCGAAAACGAATCCAATCGCCGCGTTGAGGAAGCTGCTGAAGTGACCGCCAAGATTCTACCTATGGACGAAGCGCGGGCCAAAGGCGCCATGATGCTGTTCGGTGAAAAGTATCCCGATCCGGTCCGCATGGTTTCCATCGGCGACTACAGCAAGGAGCTGTGCGGCGGCACGCATGTTGCCAACACGTCCGATATCGGACCGTTTGAAATCATCGGCGAAGAACTGATATCGGCCGGGACTCGCCGGATTACGGCACTCACCGGTGAAAAAGCCCGTCAACATGCCGAGCAGATCAATTCGGCCATCAACAGACTTGAGGAGCTGTTGCAAGTACCGCCGGCAGGCCTCGTCGAGGCCACAAAGCAGCTGGCGAAGTACGCGCGGGACCTCAAGAAACAACTGGCACGAGGCAATCGCGACCTGCCGCCGCGCAGCGAACCGGCACTGGCTGACGCCGAACAGCAAGACGCCGACTACATGGCTCGCAGGGACATCTTGCAACAGGTTGCCCTGGTTTTTAACGCGCCACTGTCGCAAGTGGTTTCGCGAGTCGCAGGGCTGCAGGACGAGATCGAGCAGCTGACTTTGCAAATCGAGCAACTTGCCGATACAGAGGAGATTTCCGCAGACGAACTGTGGAGCCGGGTCATCCAGCTGGGCGACATCAACCTGGTCGTCTGCGAAACTCCCGCTGCCAATCCCAATAGCATGCGTGGACTGATTGATCAGCTGCGCAAGAAACATCCCTCGTGCGCCGTGTTCCTGGCATCGATTCAGGGAGCGGACAAGGTGATTTTGGTCGCCGGTTTAAGCAAGGACCTGGTCGAACGGGGACTGAGCGCCGGCGATTGGGTCAAAAACGTCGCTCCGGTTGTTGGTGGCGGGGGCGGTGGCAAACCGGATATGGCCCAGGCCGGCGGCAAGCAGCCAGACAAGATCAACGTGGCCCTGGACGCCGCGAGAGAATATCTGCGCACGGCCACCGTAACCTGAGCACAGCTATTGGTATTTATAGCGGCAGGGCGCGAGCCCT
>CAMYKF010000310.1:0-3826 GCA_947258905.1 uncultured Pirellulaceae bacterium
GTTGATTTCCGTTATCGTGGGAACGATTCTCTGCATCGTCGCCGCCAGGTCGTGGTCCAATCCCCGCCGTTCGCGTTTGCTGGCTCGCATCGGATTCCTTGTCATTTTCATGATGCCCTTTGCCCTGGCGTTGATTCCTTTTTCGCAAATGATGAGCTTTGGACATCTGAATGATGATGCGCAGCGACAGCAGGCCGAGGGCCTCATGAGTGTGTTGCTGGGTTTGCAGTTTGTCATGCTGGTCGCACCCAAGGCGATTGCCTTGTTTGTGGGTATCATTCGCTCATCAGTCACGCTGAAGACGTTGATTCCCGAGTCCTCATTGCCGGGATGGACTGCCGCAATTGTGGCGCCGCTGTATTCCGTGTTCATCTTCATTGTGCTGGCCCTGGTCAATCAGGTTATGCCTGACTACAAACTGCTGCTGGGACTGGGCTGTGTGATGGCGGCACCGATGGTGTACGTGCTGAAGTTCAAGGACATGTTGGCTCGTACCACCCCGGAGACCATCACATCGGTGCTGGCACCTGTCAAGTTGATCTCCACGATCTTCTCGGTCATCGGATTCACGTTGATCGCCATGTATGTCATGGATCTGGAAGTGTTCACGATCGGCGACGCCATCACGCTGTTGCTGCACCTGGCTGGCAACACGTTGTTGATGACCGTGGTCGCTGCCGACCTGAACCTGGAACTGATCGGATACGAGCACCGCCAATCAAAGGTCGATCATCTGAATCATTTGCATGAAGTGCTGGAACAGCGGTTCAATGAACTTGCCGCGGACAACGTCGCGCCGTGGCGAGAGGCTTCAACCACCAGCAATCGCATGCCAATGCCGGCCGCCATCGCCCGGTAAACCACGGGCCCAGGCGACAAGGCCACGAATTACTATCACTATCAACTAGCCGGAGCACCCGCATGGGGATTCCGGTTTTTTCTTGTCATTCGCGATGCCGCAGCAAAGTACGGAGTTCCTTTTGCCCACGGAGGTACTGGCGCGCCTTTTGCTGCCCTGCCATTCACACTACAGCCCGCCCAGCGAGCGCTCCAGTTGCCGCACCAGCTGATCGACGTTGCCGGCATCGAAACACATTGGCGGACGAATCTTCAGCACATTGTCGGCGCGTCCGTCGCTGCCGATCAGCACGCCCAGCTCGCGCATGCGATTCTTCACGAACCGTGCTTCACGGGTTGCCGGTACGCGAGAATCACGGTCACGGACCAGGTCGACACCAAGGAACAACCCGCGTCCACGCACGTCACCAATCACGTCGTGCTGCTCCTGCAATCGGCCCAGTTTCCGCAGCAACAATTCGCCAGTCCGCATGGCGTTGTCCTGCAACTGCTCCCGCTCCAGCACGTCCAGTACGGCCAGTCCTGCGGCACAGGCAACCGGGTTGCCTCCAAAGGTGCTGAAGAACTCCATGCCGTTGTCAAAGGCATTAGCGATCAGGCGAGTCGTAATCACGGCTGCCAGGGGAAAGCCGTTGCCGATCGGTTTGCCGAGAACCACGATGTCCGGCACCACGCCCTGCAATTCAAAACCGTACATGTGTGAGCCCAGCCGGCCGTACCCGGTTTGCACTTCGTCGGCAATACATACACCGCCGGCAGCGCGCACGCTTGCGTAGACTGCGGGCAAGTATCCATCAGGCAGCATGATTTGCCCGCCCACGCTGGGACAGGACTCGGCAATGAATCCGCAGAGCTTGTTGCCCAGTTGGTCGATCGCTGTTGCCACTTGTTCCGCATACAGATGACCGGCCGTCGCCGCGTCCCGAAACTCGCCGCGATAAATGTCCGGCAAATCAACGACGTGAACCCAGTCAGGGGCACCCTCTCCGCCCGGTCCGTTGTGCTTGTACGGACTGATGTCGATCAGGGTGGTGGAGTGGCCGTGATAGGCATCGTCCAGCACGATCAGGTGCTGTGCGCCCGTGAACGTCCGCGCCAGTCGCAACGCCAGTTCGTTGGCTTCGGACGCCGAATTTACGAAGTAGCAAGCGTCAAGTCCCTCGGGCAATGTGGCGGAAATCCGCTCGGACAGTTCATTGATGTTGTCGTGCAGGTATCTGGTATTCGTATTCAACAGCGAGACCTGACGCTGTATGGCCGTAACGACATCCAGGTGACCGTGGCCCACATGAGGCACGTTGTTGTAGGCATCGAGATAACGGCGGCCGGTTTCGTCGAACAGGTACTGCTTCCAGCCACGCAGGATTTTCAGGGGCTGCTTGTAGCTAATCGACAGACTCGGTCCGATTCGCTCTCGTCGTGTGGCGAGCGTCTGCTGTTTCGTCGGGGCAGGTCGGGGAAAGCACTCGTCATGGATGCCCAGCACCAGGTTGGGATCGGGAGAAACGTCGGACCATGTCGTTGCGCGGGAAGAGCGGGATACGCCCGGGAATTCATGGGCCATGTCCAGCAAATCCAGCATCAACTGAAAATGCAAATGGGGCGTCCAGCCTCCGTTGACCGCTGGTGCGCCCAGAGCTGCGATGGTTTGTCCACGCTCAACCGATTGTCCAGGTTGCACCCAAGCGATGGATGCCGGATCGAGGTGCCCGTACAACGTAAAGAAGATTTCACCTGTGTCGGTCAAATGCTGCAGAATTAACAGCCCGCCATAATCCAGCGGCTTGTCGATAACCGTGGCACAAAAAACTTCGCCGTCCAGCGGCGCAACGACCGGAGTCGACGCAGGGGCAAAAATATCGATTCCCAGGTGAACTGTGCGACATTCCTCCGCCGGGTCACCGCCGTTGGTGAAATGAGCGGAAGTGTACAGCAATCGCGGTTCGAGGTACTGGCCAATCGCGACGGTCGCCTGTTGACGGCGCATTGCCAGTTTAACCAAAGCCGTCAAATGCGGCTCGGACACGTCATCCGGGTCGCCGACAATCAACGGACTGTCCACGCCCAGATTCAAAACCGCAGTCTCAAAAGGTGCCGGTCGCACGCCGGTCCTGTCGGGATTGACCGGAAAGGCAAACTCTTGTTGATGCTGTTGCAGCCATTGGCAAACACGCTTGGTTCGCGGAATCGCCGGCAAACCAAGTGAATGCCGCAAGTGCGCTTGGGCAAAGGCAAATGGAACATCAAGCAGTCGTGGCAACGTATTGCGAATCGCCGCCTGACTGATGTGCAAATACGGATCATCCGGGCGGGCCCGGGTCTGTTCGGCTGCGATGGTAGCGCTCTGGCAAAGACGAAGTCCCGCCAGGCCCCAAAGGGCGGCGATCTCGTCCTCGTTCAGCGGCCGTCGTGTGTGATACGCTTGCAGCATCGTTGTCGCTGCAATGAGCGGATCATCATAACGCAACATGGCATAGGCGACCGCCACCGCCAGATTGCCGACCGTCCACGAATACACGGCGTCGCCCCAATCAACCAGTCCAGACACTGCCTGCGAATGACAATGACCGGCGACCGGTTCCGCGACCACAATATTTCCATCATTGGCGTCATTGTGAATGATGGAACTGGGCAAGCCCTCCAGAACGGGCCAGCTGTGCTTGTCAAAGTGCGCGACGAACGACTTGATTTGCAGTTTCAGGTCAACGTCAGCGATGAGCGGGAGCCGTTCCTCGACTACGTCTCGGCCCTTTGACAGGTCCCAGTGGAAATCTCGATGAAAGGCCGGGTCATCAAAATCGGCCAGCGCTTCATCCAGCTGGCCGAGTTTATCGCCGAGATCGGTTAGCAACTCGGGCGAGTAATGATTCAACGATGCCATCGTTTGCCCAGGCAGGTAACTGACCATGCGCACCAGAAACTTCGATCCGTTATGCTCCACCGCGATGTCGAGTCGACCGGCAACAGT
>CAMYKF010000310.1:3878-5916 GCA_947258905.1 uncultured Pirellulaceae bacterium
CGGCGAGATGTTGCAGCAGGTTGTTTTGTGCTTCAAGGAATTCGCCGGATTCCGCGCTGTTGGAGATCTTCAGGACAAATTGCTGCGCGTCGCCGCTGGTGATTAGGAAGTTCTGGTCGCGCTCACTGCCCAGTTCGTGACACTCGGCGACGCTGACGCCAAACTCCGCGGAGGCAATTTCGGCAGCGCGGTTAACGGTGAATGCCGGTTTGGAATCAAGAATGGTCATTTAAGTGTCGCTGAATTCGCCAGACTTCCGAGACGGTTCACTCAATCGGAAGTCTGGCGACTTCCGCTACGAAATAGTCGCCGATCGCTCCCGCGATCGTCCCTATTACGGCGTGCCATGCGCTACGATCGCGGAGCGATCGGCGACTATATCTACCCAAACTGAATGCCCTGGGCCAGCGGCAGTTCCTTTGACCAGTTGATGGTGTTGGTTTGCCGGCGCATATAGGCTTTCCACGCATCCGATCCCGCTTCGCGCCCGCCACCGGTGTCTTTCTCACCGCCAAAGGCGCCGCCGATCTCAGCCCCGCTGGTGCCGATATTGACGTTTGCAATGCCGCAATCGGAACCGGCCGCCGAGAGAAACGTTTCTGCTGTTTGCAAACTGGTGGTAAAAATCGCGCTGGATAATCCCTGCGGCACATCGTTTTGCATTTCAATGGCCTGCTGCAGATGGTCGTAGGCGATGATATAGAGGATCGGGACAAAGGTCTCTTCGCGCACCTGATCGGTTTGCCCAGGCATGTGTACGATCGTGGGCTGCACAAAAAAGCCTTCGAGATCCAGCAATTCCTCGCCACCACAAACAAGTTTTCCGCCTTGCTCCAGCGCCGCACCAATGGCCGCCTTGTAATTCTCAATGGACTGCGCCGTAACGACCGGACCCATCAACGTGTCGGGATCCAGCGGATCACCAATCCTGACCTGCGAATACGCGTTGACCAGTCGATTTATGACGTCGTCAATAATGGAACGATGCACCAGCAAGCGTCGCGTGGTCGTACAGCGTTGACCGGAGGTCCCCACAGCTCCAAACACAATACCGCGAATGGCCAGATCAAGATCGGCGTCCGCTTCCACGATAATGGCATTGTTGCCGCCCAGTTCCAGCAATGTTTTGCCCATACGCGCACCAACAGTTTGTGCCACATGCTTGCCCACGGCACAGGAACCGGTGAAGCTGATCAGCGGGAACCGCTTGTCCTCGATCATCGTTTGAGCGACATCGTCATTGGCACCAATCACCAGATTAAACACGCCCGGGCAATTGTGATCGGCCATGATTTCATTGCAGATATGCTGGACGGCGATGGCGGTTAATGGTGTCAAAGGTGAAGGTTTCCAGACCATCGAATCACCGCACACGGCCGCCAGCGCTGCATTCCACGACCACACGGCGACCGGGAAATTAAAGGCGCTGATGATGCCCACCGGACCCAGCGGATGATACTGTTCGTACATGCGGTGACCAGGGCGTTCGGAATGCATGGTCGAGCCGCAAAGTTGCCGGGACAGTCCCACGGCGAAATCGCAAAGGTCGATCATCTCCTGGACTTCACCGATTCCCTCGGCGCGAATCTTGCCCATCTCCAGACTGACCAGTTCACCCAGCGGCTCCAGCACGTCGCGTAACCGGTTGCCGAGATCGCGAACCAGTTGCCCGCGGACAGGTGCCGGCACGGACCGCCAGGACTGAAACGCTTGCTGGCTTCGTTCCACAATCTGGTTGTAAATCGGCAGGGTAGCCATGGTGACTGCGGCAATCGGCTGACCGTTGGCCGGATTGATCGATTCCAGAGTGCGGCCGTCGGGATCGGAAAACCACTGGTCCGGGCCGCTGCAGGCCCCGGCGTTGATAGACTGGATATTGAGTTTATCGAGCAGCGACTTTTGAGTTTCAACGGTTTGCATGGCAACTATCCATGAATGTCAGGAATCAAGCGTGAGCAGGAGCGTGTGTTGCTACCTGTTTCGGCACTGCTGGCTCGTCCGGGGGTGTCCGGGAATTACCCCCAAACAAATTATGTTT
>CAMYKF010000311.1 GCA_947258905.1 uncultured Pirellulaceae bacterium
GGGTTAATGCTTGATAAATGTGAACTGCCCAATGAGGGCCCACACAGAGACAAACAAGAGCAAAATAATCGAGTGCACTGAGTCGGGGGACATTGGCACGTTCCTCGGAGGGGGTGAGGGTAGGTACGTACCTCCATGATGATACACGTCATCCATGCGCAGAATGATATCGACATGGGCCTTCGCAGAAAAAGAATTTTTTTCAGTGCCAGCGCAATGTTTGCCCACGCAGAAAACACAAGCCAGAACGCAACCGGTCGCTAGCCGCAACAACCCGGTTGCGCGTTATGACTGGAAGCCAAATACGGCCGGTGAAAGTTGCAAAACCGTTGTCAGCTCTGCAAATGCCTCGTCAACTTCGCTGATCAATTGCGGATCACATAAATCGTCGGGAGCCAATTCGTCACGATAGTGACGTTTCACCCAGGCCGTCAGGTTTTCGTAAAGCGCATCGGTGAACCGTACACCCTGGTGCATCGCATCCAGCTCCGCCAGCGTCATTACCACACGCAGCCGTAAACAAGCCGGGCCGCCGCCGTTGTACATACTTTGCCGCAAGTCAAAAAACTCGACCTCGTCCACGGGATTTTCTTCTGCCAGAATCCTTTCGGCACAGGCCCGGGCGGTCGGCAATTCGCTGACCTCCGCCGGACACAACAGCGTCATCCCGCCCCCGGGTCGCGACAATAACTGGCTGTTGAACAGGTAACTCCTCACGGCATCTTCCATCGGTAATTGCTGACTGGTGATGAGCACTGCATGGAACGGCCCGCTGGCGACCTGTTCAAACACGTCGCCTATCGCTTCCACCGTTTGCGGCGTATCGACGAACGACTGTTCGTGATACAGCAACACATTTTGATTACCCACCGATATCACGTCGTTGTGAAACACCCCCGCATCGATGGCCGCCGGCGATTGCTGGATGATCAAGGTTGCGGATGGGTCCAATGCGTGTCGTCGGGCAACCGCCTGGCTTGCTTCCAGCGTTTGGCGTGCCGGAAATCTGACCGGCAGCGGTCGCGTCTGGTCAAAAGCGGACCGGCCAAACACAAAAACTTCCACACCCGCTCCATCAAACCTGCTGCACAAGCGAGTGTGATTGGCAGCTCCTTCGTCGGAGGTGACCGAATTGGCAGGCAACGGATCGTGCACCATAAACCGCTCTGGTTGCGGAAACACAGCCCGCAACACCCGTGTCGTTTCATCCGCTTCGATGGAACGGTGCAAACCGTTTTGCAAATTCGCCGGTGTCAGGTGCAGCCGCCCGTCACGGCAATCGGGCGAAGGTGAGACGGTCGCCGCATTGGCCGTCCACATGCTGGAAGCACTGTAACAGGCGGCCACGAGGCTGCGCTGCGACTTCCAGGCCGTTTGAATCACTTCGCTGTCGCTGCCCGAAAAACCCAGTTCTCTCAGCAAATCCAGTCGCGGCCGGCGCAGCGGTGGCAGTACGGCCTGGGGAATACCGAGCGAGTGAACAAATCGCATCTTCTCCAGTCCCTGCAACGCCGCCTGTCGCGGGCTGGAACGGCGATTCATGTAACGGGTCGAGGCAATGTTGCCAAAGGACAGCCCGGCATAGTTGTGCGTAGGCCCCACGATGCCGTCGAAATTGACTTCCTGTGCACTCAACCCTGGTTCTCATTCTTGTTGGCGATCTTGTCAGGTCGATTGTAGCGGACCTTGGGTGGCATCGTGATCCCGCCGGAAACGATGGCCTGCAGGGTTTCATTCAGGTCCCATTCGATTTCCACCACTTCGTCTTCGGGAACCAGCAACATGTAACCCGACGTGGGAATCGGAGTGGTCGGAACATATACGCTGAGCAATTTGCGGCCCGTATCCTCGTCGACACAATCCGCTGTGACAAACGCGGGAACCTTCGTCCCCGGATGAGGAAATTCCACCAATACGGTGCGTTTGAATTTCTCGGCCTCGGTTTGCGAACTGCTAATGGCATCAATCACATTCTTGACAGCCGAATACACCACATTGACACCGGGAACATTCAGCAGAATCCAGTCCAGCAGGCGGTGCAAACGCGAATTGAAAAACATGCCGGCAATGTACAACAGGGCCAGCACCACAAAGATGGCCGCCAGCGGAGCGAGTACAAACTCGATCCAGAAGGGCAATGGCTGCACACCCGATGCGGCCGCCTGATCCGGAAAAAAGATCACCAGCAGCTGTTTGGCGATCGGTCCGATGATCGTGTTGAGCAGGACTCGGTACACCCAGTCCAGCACCAGAAAGGTGATGAACAGCGGCAAGGCCACGAACAGACCGGCCATGATGCGATTGCGAATCAGTCTGCCCAGTCCGGTCCGTCGACGGGTCGTTGGCTGGTTGTCCATAGGGCATCCGTGCTCCGCGTTTTGTTACCGAAACGCAAATTCGACCACCAGCGGATAGTGATCGCTCAGGTCTCTCTCGTCGTGGGGGATTTTGTAAAGATCGTCCCAGTGATTGGTGTCGACTCCACCGCGTACCACCAGATCGCGTCTGACCTGAACATCCTGCAACACCAGGTCACGCCGCCCGGGATCGTCCGCGCCCAGTCCCGCCGAATAAAACACCCGGTCATACTGGCGGCCTGAAATGTGCGTGAGCCGCTGGTCTTCCGGCAGGCGTTCGTGTGCGTCCAGCAGGTCATCGTCGGTGGCGGCCGTTACCAGTCCGCGCACGATGGAAACCGCACCTTGCGGCGACTCGTGACCAAAATCCTCTTCGGTATTGAAGTCGCCCGTGACAATCACGTTGTCGCCGCGACGAATGGCGTCCTGCATCCAGCGATGGATCAGGCGGCACTGGCGTTGCCGCAAATCCGCCTTTTCGGGTCGGGCCCGCAAATGCGAATTGAAGATGACCAGCGACTCGCGTTCGTCGCCCTCGCCCCACTCGAATCGCGCAATCAGGTGCTTGCTGAGGTTGTAGTACTGCTGCGAATCGAACATTTCCTGCGACTGCTCGCGGCGGCTGTATTCCACCAGCCCATTGCGGTACATGATCGCCACATCCTGTCCGGTGCCAAAATCGTATCCGGGAATAAAGGCATACCGGTAACGCAATCCATGTTCCTGTTCCAGCTGTTGTCGCAACCGGTAAATCACATCCCGGTTCTCGACTTCCTGCAGACATAAAATCGTCGGCTTGATATCGGCGATGACAGCCGCTACCTCGCGTTTCTTCCAGTCCCACTCGGAGCGACTGGGCGAAGACATCTCGCGGCCAATATCCGTGTCGTTGTCGGTTATGTCATCGTCGTAGAACCATTCCACATTCCACGTCGCCACCGACACGGTTGGCGGTTTGTCGTCGGCAACGAGGACTTCGCTGGCCACGAAACCGACGACGCAAAAAAATATCAGCAGCAGGCTCCTGCGCAACAAGCCTGACAGCGGGTTTCTGAATATCACTGGGCAACCTCCCGGGTATGCACTTCGAGTGTCGAAAACGGGGGCGGGTAAAGCGGGCAAGCCAGACAAGTCGATGCCCGAGATTAGCCTAACAGTGTCCGCAATTGGCGCGGGCAGGACCAGTGCATTTGTGCCAGGCAGCCCATCCTTACGGGTGGTTTTCCGTGGCAGGCGCCTTCCAGCCTGCGGCCGGCGGCAACAGGGCCTTGACCGCGTCCTCGGAGACGACGTATAGCCAATCGGCGTGGATCTGGTTCAGCGAACCAACCTGCTGGCGGGCGGAATCGGCAACCTGTTGTCGCTGGTTCACCCGCGACTGGTACTCGCGTTGCTTGTCTTCGAGGCTCATTTCCTGCTGGTTTTCCTCGCCGCCCGCTTCCGACTCGCCGCCCGCGGAT
>CAMYKF010000312.1 GCA_947258905.1 uncultured Pirellulaceae bacterium
GCCGGATCGTGACGGGCAAGCCCTTCATGGCGCGGAAGATGCCTTCGAAGTCGCGACGCTGCATCGGCAGCAATTTCTTCAGTGCCTTGCGACGAGCAGTTACGTCTTCGGCGACAATCATCTGCCGCATCAGCGAAATACGATCTTCGTCGAAGAACATGTGTTCAGTGCGGCAGAGACCGATGCCTTCGGCACCGAATTCACGTGCCTTCCTGGCATCTTCCGGTGTATCTGCGTTGGTGCGGACCTTCATCTTGCGATACTTGTCAGCCCATTTCATGACTGTGGAAAAATCGCCCGACAGTTTGGGCTGCGACGTGGTCAGAGCGCCAAGGATCACTTCGCCCGTGGATCCGTCAATGGAAATGGTGTCTTTCCATGTCAGCTTGGTGCCATCCACTTTGATGTTACGCGCCGTTTCGTGAATTTCGATATCGCCGGCGCCGGCCACACAGCAACGACCCCAACCGCGGGCCACCACCGCCGCATGGCTGGTCATCCCGCCGGTGCTGGTCAGGATGCCCGCCGCGCAGTGCATGCCTTCGATGTCTTCGGGACTGGTTTCCGTGCGGACCAGAATGACGGTTTCACCCGCTTCGGTACGCTTCACCGCCTCATCGGCGCTAAAGGCCAGGCGTCCCACGGCGGCGCCGGGCGAGGCGGGCAGTCCGCGAGTCAGCACATGTGACTGCTTTTTGGCGGTCGCATCAAAACTCGGCAACAACAACTGCGTCAGGTCGTCGGCGGGAATGCGCAAGACCGCCTCTTTCTCGGTAATCAGTTTTTCCTTGGCCATGTCGCAGGCAATCTTGACCGCGGCCCCGCCGGTTCGCTTGCCGGTCCGCGTCTGCAACATGAACAGCTTGCCGCGTTCGATCGTGAACTCGATGTCCTGCATATCGCGGTAGTGCTGTTCGAGCTTGTTCTTGATCGCCAGCAATTCCTTGTGCACCTTGCGATTCCAGCGGGGCATTTCGCGGACCGGTTGGGGCGTGCGAATGCCGGCGACCACGTCCTCGCCCTGGGCGTTCACCAGGAACTCGCCGTAGAACTTGTTCTCGCCCGTGGAGGGATTGCGGGTAAATGCCACGCCGGTTCCCGAGTCATCGCCCATGTTTCCGTAGGCCATCGACTGCACGTTAACGGCCGTACCCAGCAAGCCATGGATCTTTTCCAGTTCGCGATATTTGACGGCCCGCGCCGTATTCCAGCTTTTGAAGACCGCTTCGATGGCGAGTTCCAGTTGCTTGACGGGGTCTTGCGGGAAGGGCTTTTTGGCGTGATTTTTGAAGACTGCCTTGTAAGCCTGGCACAATTTCTTCATGCCTTCGACCGGCACGTCGGTGTCGGATTTGGCCTTGTACGACTTCTTGATCCTCTCGAATTCCTTTTCGAATAACTTGTGACTGATGTCCATCACGACGTTGCCATACATGTTGATCAGTCGGCGATACGCGTCCCAGGCAAATCGCTCGTTGCCAGTTGCTTCGGCCAGGCCGCGGACGGATTTGTCGTTGAGGCCGAGATTCAGCACGGTGTCCATCATGCCCGGCATGGAAACCGCAGCACCGGAGCGCACGGAGACCAGCAGCGGATTGTTCACATCGCCAAACTTCTTGCCCATTTCCTTTTCCAGGGCCCGCACGTTCTTGCGAACTTCCTCCATCAACCTGACAGGCAGCTTTTTGCGGCCTTTATAATAAGCGGCGCAAACCTCGGTCGTGATCGTGAATCCCGGAGGGACGGGCAGCCCGATACTGGTCATTTCGGCAAGATTGGCACCCTTGCCGCCGAGGATTTCCTTGCTGATGCCGCGGCCTTCGGTGCGGCCCTCGCCAAAGTAATAGATCATCTTGTGTTTGCGTTCGGAGGCCTTGCTGGCCTTGCCATTGGTTCCTCTGGCAGCCCCTGCTTTTTTTGCTTTTGACTTTGCTTTTGCTTTTGTTTTTGCGGCTTGTGTCTTGCTGAGTGTCGCTTGGGTCATTGCAGACGGTTTCCCTTGGGGGGTGCCAGTAGTAATAAATCCGGGGCGCGGAATCCTGAGTGGAACATATTGTACCGGTAATCAGAAAATCACACGAGGCAAATTTGGTTGCAGTGTCTTATTGGGAGATGAATCACCGCAGGAGCCGCATAACGGTGAAATGGGCTCACTGACTCTGCGACACACCGTTGCACAAAAATACTCTTACGTCGCAAACGTTGGTACCAGTCGCGCCGGTGTCCAGCAAGCCTCCGACATTGGCAAAGAATTCAAATGCATTGTTGCGGCGCAGGAAGTCGTCAACCTGCAGCTCCCGCGTCGTTGCCAATTCGTGCGTGTGCCGGTCACACCAGGCTCCCGCCACCGCCGTGTTGCCGTCCTCGCCGTCTGTGCCCCCCGAGAGAAAACAAAACGAAGGCAGCACGTGTGAATATCGTTGTTGCCAGAGTTGCAGGGCGTGAAGTACCAGTTGCTGGTTGCGGCCGCCTCGACCGCGGACTTGGGGCTCGGCCAGTCTGATCGTGGGCTCGCCGCCGGATACGAAACAAAATTTTCTGCCGGATTCTGCCACCACGGACTGGACCAGTCTCGCTGCATCTTCAGTGACATCGTGCGACGGGGCGCACGATTCCTCCAGGACTTCATAGCCCAGCGACTTTGCCTTGCGGGCGGCGCCTGCCACAGCCGTCTGGTTATTTCCAATCAGCACGTGCGGAACCCGATTGCCGCTGCCGACATCCGATTCGCAGCCTTTTTCCAGTGTGTTGTAAACGGAAGCCGGCAACATTCGTTGCGGATCGTAAGTTGCGAGAATCTCCAGGGCACGGACCGTATCGCGTGGACTGAAGAGCATGGGCCCCGATGCAACCAGATCCAGGGGATCACCGATAATGTCCGACAATACCAGGGCGATCGCCTGTTCCGGCCGACAATAGCTGGCCAGGCCACCGGCCTTGATCGCGTCGAGGCACTGACGAACCGTGTTCAGCTGGCGAATGTCGCAACCTGCGGCCGACAGCGCGACGGTTACCTGCACGAGATCGTCAAGTGAAATTCCCGGCACCGGCAACGACAACAACGCCGAGCCGCCGCCGGAGATCAACACAACGCACAAATCGCGTCGTCCTGCCAACGAAATGCGCTCGACCATTTCACGGGTGGCCGCAACGGCTGCCGGCGTGGGCAGGTTTCCGCCGGCAGCGCGCACCTGACGGAGTTCGATTTGTTGTGAAGCCAGTTGCTGACCCTCGGGCACATTGATCTGGCCCATGACTTGCAGGTTGTGTTCCGCGGGCCATTGACGATGCAATGATTCCAGCAGCCCCCGGGCCATGGCGGCGCTGGCTTTGCCCGCGCCGACGATGCAGAGGCCAGTAAGATCGTGCAGTGACCATCGCTGTGCGCCGATGCAGAGCTCATGGTCTGCAACGCGAGCCTGGTTGGCCGTCAGCTGGCGCGCATTGGTTGCCTGCACTCCGGCGCTCCAGATCGAACAGGCATCATTGGCCGCGGGAGACGGTTGAGAAGGCTGGCTCACCTGATTTCCGGCAATTCGTCAGGATTCGGTTCGGTGTTTGGTGACTTCCAGCGAGTTACCGCGATCGTTGTACACGACGTGATCCATGTAATGCCGCATCAACATCAGTCCGCGGCCGGAACCGAGTTCCAGGTTTTCATCCAGGGTGGGATCGGGCACGGCATCGGGATCAAAACCATCCCCTTCGTCGGTGACCTTCAAATAGAATTCCTGCAGCGTCGAGTTGACCACGACATGCACTTTCTTCTCCGGGTCTTCCTGATTCCCGTGCTTGATGGCGTTCACGATGGCTTCCTCCAGTGCCATATGCACGCCGAAAAGTTCACCTTCGCCCCAGCCGATGCGTTGCATGTTCTCGATGATCATCAGCACGGTCTGGTTGGCGATTTTGGAATCGCTGGCGATGTACGCGTCGTAGGTCCAGGTCGCGTCGTGATTCATCAACATTCGCGGGCAGCGTTAATTAACCGGGGATGTGTTAGTCCTTGAAGGCGGACAGGGCATCGGCTTCGTCGTCGCGGATGTCGAATACCGAGTGCAGCTGGGTAATATTGAACACCTCTTCCACTTCCGGGCTGAGGTTGGAAAGCTTGAGGTCGCCACCGGCGTCAGCCAGGCGACGTTCGAGGACGATTAACTTGTTGATGGCAGAGCTGCTTAAAAAACGGACGTTGTCCATATTGATGAGCATGCGTTTGCCGTCGTCGCGATTGGCAAGCGTCATCAATTCCTCACCGAGCACGGCGATGCGTTCGGCATCCATCACCTTGTCATCCACCAGTTGAACCACGGCGACATCGTCCTTGTTGGAAAGCTTGATGCAGCTGTAATCAGGCATGTTGAGGGGGCCTGCCATATTCGAGGAGTTGATGAGGTGAATTCCGCTGGATCGCCCGGCAACGTCGCCTGGCGTCGTCGTTATGATAAACCCGTGATGACGCGTGTCAAATACGGCAAGGGATGATGGGACAGCGACAATCGCACTATTCCCTGTTTCCCCGGGCTTAATGAAGTACGGCCAACGGGGAATAGTTCGTCGAACTCGTTTCGGCCGTATCCTTTTGCCGCAAACGCTGCCAACGCTGCATGAACTCGTCGGCCGTCAGTGGAACCAGACTCGAATTGTCGTCGATGCGGTGACCCGACAGGACTTCGCAAAGATCCCGAACCTGATCGAGTGATCGTTGTTCCGGTTGCAGTTGCCAGGTGATCACATTGCCGCTGGTATCTGCAATCGAAATGAACTCTGCGGATTTGCCAAACAAAACGCCGTCCAGTTCGATTCCATGGAGTGACGGGAACAGTGGACCCACGAGTTCGCCGGTGTCGGCGTCCCAGATCTGGGCGGCAGCGCGAGCAAATCGTTTGTCTTGCGAAGCAAACGCAGGGCTGATACTGCCGGTAAAGAAAAATTGCCCCTCGGCATCAAATCCGATTTGTTCGATCTCTGTGCCAAACGTGCGAATCACCTGCAGCAGTTCGGGATTGCTGCCCGGACCCCAAAACAAAATCCGTCCATCATCGCTGGCTGTGACGGGTGTGCTGCCGTGGGGATGAAATTGTGCGTGTGACACCGATGTGCGGTGCTGCAGCGGACCGGTAAGTTGTTCGCCTGTCATGAAATCCCAGACGAAGCAATTGAAGTCGCCCCCGCAGGTCATCAGCTGGTTGCCCCAGGGGCCGAATTCGCAGTCCTGCGCGAACTGGGGATTGATCATCTGATGCAGGGGCTGTCCCATGCGCTCACCGGATTGCAGGTCCCAGACATGAACTGCTCGATCCATTCCGATCGTCGCGACGTACTGGCCCTGGGGACCGGGCTCAATTCTTGAGACAAAATGGCTGTGTGGCAACTTCGCAACTTCTTCACCAGTGGCTGTGTCCCAGACAATGGCGCTGGTGGGTTTCGTCGTATCAATGGGACGGCCGTCGGAAGCACGCCGGTATTGCGACGCGATTAACCGGTCGCCATCGGCAGAAAAGCGAATTTGCAACAATCCATGTTCAGGACTGGCTCGAAACTCGGACAGCTTGTTGCCGGTCGGCACGTCCCACAACCTGGCAATCCCGTCGTGACTGCTGGTGACCAGCCGGAGATCGTCGGGGCCAAAATCGCAGCTCCACACGGTGGTGTCCTGCGGATGCGGGAACACGACGCCGGTTGGTTTTCCTTGCGGCATGGCAAGCAAACTGACGCGTCCGTGCTGGTTGCAGACGGCAGCCAGTTTCCCTGAATGACTGAGCCGGTACTGGCCGAAATGATCCCCGTCTTCGAAGACGTACTGATTCGGCGATGGCCGAATGTCCCAGATCTTGATAAAGCCATCCTGGCCAAATGTCATGGCGTAGCGGCTGTTGACTGAAAACGCGACATCGAGGACCTGATTGGCGTGCAGCAGCGGGGCACATACTGTGGTTTGCTGTGCATAGTCCCAGATGGTCACCTGATTCCCGACGCCGCCCAGTGCTGCCAGTTGTTGAGCAGGATCTACTTCCGCACAGGCAACCTTGATGCCGGTATCGACCTCGCTTGCCAGCACACCCGAATCCACAGTGTATGTCTGGAGCTGACCGTTGGCGTCGACCACCAGGATCCCGTCGCGGTCCTTTAGAAATTCCGCGTGAAGGCAATTCGAGTCCAGTTCGATAGTGACGGGCTCGGCCTCCATGTCGTCGAGGTTCCACAATTTCAGCTGGCTGGCCTGGTTTTCCCGATAGCGACTGACGGCCAGCAACATGTCCTGTGATTCATTGAGCTCGAGAAGATCCACCTTCCACGGCAGCAAGATTCGCTTGACGGGTTCATCGGGTTGTTCGAGGTCCCAGAGAACAAGCCAGGAAGCCGTACTGAAATCGCGTCCGCCCCACGAAGCAACGATCAGTGTCTTGCCATCCTGCAGCAATCGTGCGCGCTTTGCCGGCTGCTCATGCAGGAATTCAGCCACCAGTTCACCACCTGGAATTTCGCGGACGCGGGCGAATCCGTCGTTGCTGGACGACAACAGCCGGCCCGTTTCATCAAAGGCCAGTTGTATGATCCATGATTGATGGTCGCCAAATGTGGCCACCAACGAGTCGGATTCCAGGTCCCACAAGCGGATGGACCCGTCCGCATGCCCGGAAGCAAGGAATCGGTTGTCGGGTGCAAAGGCAATGCGGCTTACTGCCGAATCGATTTTTTCCGAGACAAGCTCGCGACCCGTGGCAATCTCCCAAACGAGGATGCGACCGTCCTGGGCGGCACAGCCTGCCAGCCGATTGTCGGGGCTGAATTTGCAGGCCACCACGGGTTGATCAGTCGCCTTTACCGAAACAAGTTGAGGGCATTGATCGAGCAGCGATCCCAATCGCAAGCGATGAATTGCTTCGCGCTCGCCGTTTGCGGATTCAAGTTCCCAGGCCCGTGTCAAAAACGGCAGGCTGCCAAGATAATCGGTTTTCAAAACACGATCGTTGCCACGAGCCACGTAATTGCGCACCAGATTGTCCAAGGCCGAAGCAGCATTGTCGTCCGCTTCTTTTCTTAAAACATTCTCGCGGACACCCCAGGTCACGGCACCGACAGCGGTAATCATCAGCAGCAGGGCCACGGCTGTTGCCAGAGAAGCGACCGCCGGATACCGCCGGCACCAGCGACGAAATTTTTCCGCTCTCGAAATGGGACGCGCCTTGATAGGATCTCCCCGCACCGCGCGTCGCAAGTCGTCGGCCATGTCGGAGGCCGAGGCGTAACGTCTCGCCGGTTCCTTGGACATGGCCTTGAGAGCGATGGTTTCCAGGTCGATCGGAATGAACTCGTTCAGCGTCCGCGGCGGGCGTGGTTCCTCGTGCTGAATCTGGTGCATCAACAAACGCTTGCCACCGCGAAATGGGAGTTCTCCGGTCAACAAACGGTACAGCATCACTCCCAGTGCATAGATGTCCGAGTGCGGGCCAATGGCCTCCGGGTTTCCCACGACTTGCTCGGGCGACATGTAGGAAGGTGTGCCGATCACCTGGCCAGCCAGTGTGATCGTAAACTCACCTTCGTCGGCCGTGGCCAGCCCGAAGTCCGCAACGAATGGCTGCAGTTCATGATTCAGCAGAATGTTGCCCGGTTTCAGATCGCGATGCACGATCTTGTTGGAATGGGCATATTCGACCGCATCAGCAACGTGCGCCAACAGGTCCGCCGACTCCATAAAATCAAGACGCCGGTCGTTGATCAAATCCGAAAGCGTCATGCCGTCGATGAACTCGCTGACAATGTACGGCGCACCCTCCTCACGTCCGATTTCGTAGACAGGCACAATATGCGGGTGATTGAGACGGGCGGCATGCCGGGCTTCGCGAAGAAAACGCTGTTCTTCCTCGTCACTGGCAAAGTACCCGTCCCGCGGAAGCTTGATCGCCACTTCGCGTTTCAATTCCCTGTCCCATGCCTTGAACACCACGCCGAAGCCGCCTCGCCCAACCTGTTCCCGCAACGAGAACCGGCCAACTTCACGACGAAACACTGTCTGGGATGCGGTTTCCGATTGCTGACGGTTGGCCGACAGCTGAATGGAACTGCCACAATTGCGGCACGTAACCTCGTCGTGCAACCGGTCAACGACGTCAACGCCAGCCCCGCAATGCGGGCAATCGAAATGCAGCTGGAGTTCACGACGGAATGCACCCGGCGAAATCTGAGTCTCCGCCTGTCCCGACGTTTCGGAATCCTCGACGAGCGAGAATATCTTTTGCAATGTGACGAGACGCCGGGCCAGTTCAGGTTGCAATTCCGGATAACGCTGGTTGATATCAGCCAGATCGATATCGTCGCCACGCTGCATCTGATCCAGCGATTCTTCGACAATCAGGTCGATGCGCGCACTATCACTGCTTTCGCCAGGATCATGTTCCGCATTGGGATCGGAATTGACCACGATGCTGACCTCTATTTCTTTTCGGTGTCCCGTACCAGCTTCATGCCGTTACAAGGATTTTGCTGACTGCAATCAACCGCATTGCTCAAATCGCAAATCCACCATTCACCATTGCATTCGCACAGCTTTTTCGGATCTTCTCCCAGCCCTGGAATTGGCGCGTCGCCAATCTCAATGTCTGGATCAACCGGTGCAAAAATGAGCAGGGCGATCGATCCAAATGCCCGGAGCAGCCAGCGCGTCTGACCTGCCGGAATGGTTTCGATCTGGAATGCGGGGGGCTGCGTACTGCTGACCCAGCTGTCATAGCCAGGGTCGCCTGCATTGTCCTGAGCATATTGAACCGTCGCTTCCGAAGGACTGCTCTGCATCGCCAGACGCAAATCGCGGTTCGCATTTTCAAGCTTGAGACATCTGGGTTGAGCCATGTTTTTCTCCGGATCAGGGTTTGAGCAAAACAACGTGGAAAGATTCTGTTAATTGCGCCGCGCTTTCAAGGACCGGGCGTGACCGACGTCGATAGTTCACTCAGCAATACATGGAACCTGCGCCGCAGTGCCGAATAATCCATGTCGAGCAGTTGCGCGACCGTTCGCAACGATAATCCGTCCTCAAAAACCATGCCGATGATCTGGCGATCGCGAGCATCGGGCATGTCGGCAATGGCGTTTTGCAAACGGGCAAGTTCCTCATGTTGAGCGGCAATCGAACTGGGAGTACGTGTATTAGGATCGGCGACAAATAAACTCTCGCCGCTAACCATTAGTTCATCAGGAATGCGACGATTCGTGTTGCGGGTGCGCCATTGGGCCAACATGGCATTGCGAGCGGTCACGCGTAACCAGCTGTAGAAGGCCGCTGGAATGCCGTCCTTCTGGTCGACTCCGCGAAAACCGGACAATCCCTTGCACACTCGCAACCACGCTTCCTGAACCAGGTCGTCCTGACTCATTTCCGAATCGTGGGAGAACGACAAGGCCCAACGCTGCATGGCTGGCCGGTATGTCTCGAACAATCGAACCCAGACCGTCTGATCGCCGGCAACGGCAGCGCGGATGTCGGACGTCAATTGTGCATCATCAGACGCCATCGCTCTCATCTGGGTTAGATGCCAGTGCCAGGGCTGCGCGGCAAAAAAATTCCCGGAGTGGGTAGATATTTTGGAAACTCATCGCTTCGCTCGCCAAACGATGCCCGTGATTGTAGCGCCGGGGCGACCTGATGGGAACTAACTCAGGTGGCCATGCAGGCGGCATTCATGCGGTTTGGCCGACTTGGAAGCGGGGTGGCTTGGTCAGGAGACCGACCCGCAACGGAACGCTCTGGAAGCCAACTCACAACAGAGAGCCCGACCCGCAACAGAGCTGGCCGATCAGCGGAGCGAGACGCCGTACAGGAAGAAGATTGCGCCAACAAACAACACTGGCCACATGATCCAGCTGGGCGGCACGAACAACTGGCGGCCTGTCATGTCCATACGCCCCACGTCCGGGCTGCTGATAAAGCTGCTGCCCGGCGTGCGGTAACTGCCGTTACTGAAGATCCCGCCGCTGCCCGAGTTGTAGCCGGCCTGGTCGGTGCGGTAGTAGGGCCACGATTGGCCGGGCGGACGGGAAGTGGAATTGGCGTATCGCGTAATGCCGGAGCCGCCAGTGTTGCCGCCGAACAGGCCGCCTCCGTTGCCATTGAAGTAACTGCCGTTGTTGTCGGCAAAATTCTCATTGAAAATTCGTGTTGCCGTTGGATTCAGCAACCAGGATTTGACCAGAAACAGCTCCGCACCAAAAAAAGTCAGGACCAATCCCAGAGTCATCGCAGCGGTTTTCGACATCGCGTGGCAAACCTCAAAACAGGGGTTGATTTGATCGCCGGCGGCATCTGGCCAGTCGGATCAGTGACGGATCAGTGACATTACCTGTATCGATTCGCCAACCGTCAGGGCTTTACCAGCCCGCAAGAATTGCCGGATAACGCGATCCTGAGCGAGGTAGCGATTGCGATTCTCGTGAATTGCGGTCCGCGTTAAGATAACGCCATAAATTTTCAGCTCCGCCGCTGGCCCCTTGATTGATGTTCGAGCTGCTCGTTACCACCGACCCATTGTTGATTTCGCGGGAACCTGCCCTCCTGGCGATTCTGCTGGCGGCACCGTTTTTGGTGTCGGCGGTCTGGAAATGGCACCAGTACCTGTTTCAGTACTTCAACGCATTCCTGTTCCACTGCCTGTATCGGATCAAGGTCAGGGGGCGCGAGAACTGGCCGGCTGAAGGCGGCGCGGTAATCGTGGCCAATCACAGTACCTGGATCGATGGATGTCTGGTCATGGTCTCGGTGCCCCGTTGCACGCGCATGATAGCCTCGCTCGGCAACTTCAACGGCCCGTTCATGAGGTGGCTGGCCTGGTACACGGGCATCATCCTGATTACCGGCGGGCCCAAGTCATTGCGACGCGGCATTCAAATTGCGCGCGAGGCGCTTGAGGACGATGAGCTGGTCGGGATTTTCCCCGAAGGCGGCATCACGCGGACCTGCCAGATCCAGTCCTTTCGGCCAGGTGTGATGAAACTGCTCGACGACATCGATGTCCCGGTCATTCCCATGTATATCGACCAGACGTGGGGCAGCATGTACAGTTACTCAGGTGGCAAGGCGGGTTTGAAATGGCCCGATGCGATCCGTCGAAAGTTCACCGTTAACGTGGGCAAGCCTCTTGAAAACCCGCAGTCTCTCCATGAAATCCGTCAGGCCCTTCAGGAATTGGGAGCTCGTTGCGTGTCCGACAGACAACCTCCATTTGTGGCGCCTGCCCGCGCCTTTGTGCGCTCCTGCAAGAAACGCAAGTTCAGGCTGAAGGTTGCCGACTCGGCAGGAACCGAGGCGACCGGCGGGTCCTTGCTGATGCGCAGCCTGATTCTGCGGCGCATGCTCAACAAGCATGTGCTCGACGCGGATGAACAGCACGTGGGCGTGCTGATTCCGCCGTCGGTGGGCGGCGTGGTCACCAATATGGCGCTGGCCCTGGATCGCCGAGTGGCCGTGAACCTGAACTACACGGTCTCCAATGCGATCATGAACGAGTGCATTCGCAAGGCCGGAATCCGGCACGTGCTGACCAGCAAAAAGGTAATGGAAAAATTCGACTTCCAGTTCGATTGCGAAGTCTTCTATCTGGAGGACCTGCGGGAAAAACTGGGTCTGATGGACAAACTGGCTGGCGTGACCGGTGCCTTTGTCACGCCCAGGCGTTTGCTGGAGGCGTCGCTGGGTCTGGGCAAGTGCCGCAAGGATGACGTGCTGACCATTATCTTTACGTCGGGATCCACCGGCGTGCCCAAAGGCGTCATGCTGACCAACGAGAACATCGCCACGAATGTCGATGCCATCGATCAGGTGGTAAAGCTGAACTCGCAAGATACGCTGATCGGCATCCTGCCCTTCTTTCATTCGTTTGGCTACACGGTCACGTTGTGGGGCACCATGTCGCTGGACATTGCCGCCGCCTATCATTTCAGCCCGCTGGATGCCCAGCAGATTGGCAAATTGTGCGAGAAATACAACGTCAGTATCCTGCTGTCGACGCCTACGTTTTTGCGTCGGTATCTGCGCAAGTGCACTCCGGAACAGTTTCACAACCTCGATGTTGTCGTGGCCGGTGCCGAAAAACTGCCGGTGGAAATCTGCGATGCGTTTGAAAAGAAATTTGGTGTGCGACCGATCGAAGGCTACGGCGCGACCGAATTGTCGCCGCTGGTTTCGGTCAATGTGCCGCCATCGCGTCGCGGCGACAATTACATGGTGGACTGCAAGGAAGGTACGGTGGGACGCCCGGTTCCCAACGTGGCCGCAAAAATTACCGACGTCGATACCGGCGAGGTGCTGGGCGCCAACGCAGAGGGCAATCTGTGGATTACCGGCCCCAACGTGATGAAGGGCTATCTCAAAGAGCCGGAAAAGACCGGCGAAGCCATTCAGGATGGCTGGTACGATACCGGTGACATGGCCCTGATCGACGATGACGGGTTTATCAAGATCACGGGTCGCCTCAGTCGTTTTTCCAAAATTGGCGGCGAGATGGTGCCGCATGTGATCATCGAGGATACATTGTCAGGATTGCTGGACGAAGACGAACAGGATGACTTGCGGTTTGCCGTGACGTCCGTTCCGGACGAGAAAAAGGGCGAGCGGCTGGTCGTGTTGCATACGGAGGTAAAAAAGGTCCCGGCCGATTATTGCCAGGGCTTGACCCAGGCCGGACTTCCCAATCTGTTTGTTCCCGCCGCGAATTGTTTTTATCGGGTTGAAGAATTGCCATTGCTGGGAACCGGTAAACTGGATTTGCGCGCCATGAAAAAACTGGCCCTTGAATTGGCCAGTGAGAAAAGCACGAAATAAAAGCACGAAATAACGGGGGGATCCGGTGCAACTTCCGCGACTTGCTGTCGTCGGCGCCACAGGTGCCGTGGGAACCATCGTACGGCAATTGCTCGACGAGCGGGACTTTGCATGCCATTCGATTCGCTTCTTTGGATCGCCAGGAAAAACCGCTTCCGGGCGGACGTTGATGTTTCGCGGCCAGGCCGTCCCGGTGGAACCACTGGTGCCTGACAGGATTCACGACATCGATCTGGCGATTGCCAGTACGCCTGATGAGGTGGCCGTGGAATGCGCTCCGTGGTTTGTTGAACAGGGCGGTGTGGTGGTCGACGAGAGTGCGGCTCATCGGATGCGGGATGACGTGCCGCTGGTGGTCCCCGAAATCAACGCTGACGCTGTGGCCGGTCACTCGGGCATCATTGCCAGCCCCAATTGCAGCACCACGCAGCTGGTGCTGTGTCTGGGTCCGATTCAGCGCGAATTTGGAATTCGCCGCGTCGTCGTGACCACCTGCCAATCCGCCAGCGGCGCCGGCGATGCGGCGCGGCAGGAATTGCTGACCGGCACTCGCGAGCTGTTGTCCGGCCAGCCACATCAAAACAAACAGTTTGAGCATCCGCTACCCATGAACCTGTGGCCCAAGATCGGCCGGATCCTGGAAAACGGATCGACCAGCGAGGAACACAAAATGGTGCTGGAGTCACGCAAGATTCTCGGCGATGACAATCTGCGTATGGCGGTGACTTGCGTGCGGGTACCGGTTGAAAACTGTCACAGTGAAGCGGTATTCGTGGAGACGGAGCAACCAGTAGCACCACAACAAGTCAGCGAGTTGTTTCGCGAAAGTCCCGGAATCACGGTGCTGGACGATCCGGCAGCACTGCGATTGCCTGCGCCGATTCAATGCTCGGGCCACGATGACGTCTTTGTCGGCAGGATCCGCCGCGACGATTCGGTGGAACACGGTGTCGCATTCTGGTGCGTGAGCGATAATCTGCGAAAAGGAGCTGCCACCAATGCCGCACAAATCGCCGAATTACTTGTGGAAAATAGACTTGTGGAAAATAGCCGCTGACGGCGTGGCGGGGATGGCGGCCCAATTTTTAATTCCTGGTTGACATTCTTCGCGACAGTCGCAATACTGCCCCGACAAGTGCATCAAGAGTCCTGAGGACGTTAAGCGTTTCCCAGGCGGCAACCGAGTGCGATAGCTTTTTCGTACCGCGGTGCCGAGGCCAGCCCCAATTGGGGGAACGATGCGGTTCGGACAACACGCTGGTTATCCGGGCAAAATTGACAGCGATGGTCGTTGTCGACCCACTTTGTCTGGCCAGACTCCTGATGTCGTGAGGACAACGCGACATGAGTGATTCATCCCGATTCAATCCGGAAATTTCCGATCTTTCGCCTCACACGGTGGCCTGCCTCAAGCCTGATATTGGCGGTCCAACACCGCTGGTGGAATCCATTTGCCAGTCCACCACGTACGTGCAAAAAGAACTTTCCAGTGAGGTCACATGCACCTATTCACGTGTCGATAACCCCACGGTTGCCGCACTGGAAACGACACTGGGCCGTCTCGAAAACGCTCCGCCGGCGGTTTGCTTTTCCTCAGGACTGGCCGCCGAAACAGCGCTGTTTCTCGCGTTGTTGAGGGCCGGTGATCACATCGTGCTGAGCCAGGCGATTTACGGTGGCACCGTGCGCCTGATTCGCGAGCTGTTCAGCGGACTGGGCGTGGAAGCGGATTTCGTCGATGCCACCGATCCCGACAACATTGCCAGAGTCATTCGTCACAACACGAAACTCGTATTCATCGAAACGCCGGCCAATCCCACCTTGTGTCTTAACGATATCGAAGCGATTTCGGAAATTACGCAATCGCACGGCATTCCGTTGGCCGTGGACAACACGTTTCTCACACCGGTGTTACAGCAACCCATGGAACTCGGCGCGGACATCAGCGTTTACTCGACGACCAAACACATCGAGGGTCATTCAGCGGCACTTGGCGGAGCGCTCGTCACGCGCGACGAAGACTTGCTGGAAAGACTGCGCTGGGTGCGCAAAAGTACCGGCACGATTCAGACGCCGCAGAATGCGTGGGTCACGCTGCGCGGCATCAAGACGTTGCCGCTGCGGATTCAGCAACACAGTCGCCATGCTGTGGTGATCGCCCATGCGTTGGCCGATGATCCCCGCCTGATCACCGTGAACTACCCCGGACTGGAAAGTTTTCCACAGTCCGAACTGGCGGCCCGGCAACACCGTGGTGGTCACGGCGGGGTCATCTCCTTCGAAATTGAGGGCGGCTACGAAACGACTTGTCGATTCCTCAAGGCCGTCAAACTATGCACGCTGGTGGAACACATTGGCTCGGTGGAAACGCTGCTGACGCATCCTGCTTCGATGACCCACGCTGACGTGCCGCGAGATCAACTGGCCGCGGTGGGGCTGACTCCGGGTCTGGTGCGTCTGTCGGTAGGGCTGGAGGACCCCCACGACATTCTGGCCGACTTGTTTGCCGCGATCGATGTAGCCGTGGTTGAAACGCACACGATCGGGAAAGGAGAGCCGGCATGTGTAAACGCGGTTTAATGGTACTGAAGTTTGGTGGCTCGGTTTTGCAGAGTCCCCGCGACGTACACAGGGCAGCGCAGGAAGTTTACCGCTGGCGTCGACTGGGATATCAAGTCGTAGCAGTTGTCTCTGCCATCGGGGACTCGACCGATGAACTGGCAAATCATGTCGCGGCTTTCGGAGAAGGGCTGGATGACCACAAAGTGGCCTGTCTATTGGCGACCGGCGAGCGGCAAAGTGCCGCGTTGCTGGGGCTGGCCCTGGACCGTGCCGGAATTCCTGCGACGGTTTGCGACGAAGTGACGGCCGGGTTGCTGACCAGTGGCCCGCCGCTCGACAGTCGGCCAGTAGGACTGAATACCGAACGGCTGCAGCGCCAACTGGAACTGCACGGTGTGGTTGTACTGCCAGGCTTTATTGGTCGCGACGAAGACGGCAAGCAGACACTGCTTGGTCGGGGCGGTTCGGATTTGACAGCGCTGTTTGTCGCTTGCCAGCTGCAGGCACGCCGCTGCCGGCTGATCAAGGATGTCGAAGGTTTGTATGAATTTGACCCCAAGTTGACAGAGGAGCACGGCAACATTGCACCGCGCCGTTATCAGCACATCACATGGGCTGATGCTTTGCAACTGGACGAATCGATCGTGCAGCACAAGGGTGCAAGATTCGCACGCGACCGCGATCTCTCGTTCGAGGTAGCTTCGATTGCTGCGGCCGGTAACACGATCGTCGGCGGCTTTACGAAAAGCCGATTTGCAGAGCCAGGCGACGTTGCCAAACGCAAGCTGCGAGTGGTGCTGCTCGGACTGGGCACCGTGGGGCGTGGCGTTTACGAGCAGTTGACAGAGCTATACCACAACGATTTCGAGTTGGTTGCCGTGGCCGTACGGGATCTGAACAAGGCGCAGGCAGCCGGAGTTCCGGAAAATCTCTTGACCAACGATTCACGGACAGCCATCGATCGGGATTGTGACGTGGTGCTGGAATTGGTCGGTGGCGACCAGTTGCCGCGCGACTGGATCGAGTCAGCGTTGCGACAAGGCAAGCATGTGGTAACCGCCAACAAAGCATTGCTGGCCGCCAGCCAGAATGAGCTGGTCGATGTTGCTACTCGTTTTTCGGCGAGATTGTCAGCATCGGCAGCCGTGGGCGGCAGTGTGCCAATGCTGGAACATGTCGAACAAATCCAGACCGCCTCTGACGTAACGGGAGTAGCCGGGATTCTAAACGGATCTTGCAATTTCATTCTGGGTCGAATCGGTGAGGGCGCAAGTTTTGCGGAGGCAGTCGAGGAGGCTCGCGAGGCAGGTTTCACCGAAGCGGACCCGTCTCGTGACCTGGCTGGAATTGATGCGGCCGAAAAACTGGTACTGATCGCCCGTGGCTGTGGCTATCAGATCACTCCGGGCGACATCGTGACAACGCCACTGACCGAGGAACTGGTTAACTCAATTGACTGGGGCCCTGACGAGCAACTGCGACAGATTTCGCGATTGCAAATCGGGACGGAATCCATCAAGGCCACTGTGCAGATCGAAAAAATCGGCAGCGAGAGCGTGTTTTCAGAAGTCCGCGACGCGCAAAACTGTTTGCTGATTGCCGGCCATGCCTCCGGGCAACACAAGGTCAGTGGAGTCGGCGCAGGTCGCTGGCCCACGACCGCCGCGGTACTGGCTGATTTGCTGGACCTCCATCGCGATCGGCGGGCACATTCAAAAACGTCGGCGCTAACGGTGGACCAGTACGAGTCGAGTTTAATCGGCTGACCTGGGAAACAGATCGCTATCCAGTTGATTTAACATTTGGCGGATGCGCGGCATGGCTTGCATGGTCGCCTCGTAACCGATCTGAGCCATCTCGTGCGCCATTGTAAATTGCGTGCTGTCAAAATCGCTGACGTCCGGGGCGACTTCCAGTGGAAAGCGCTCTTCGGAGACCAGCATCAAGCTGCCA
>CAMYKF010000313.1 GCA_947258905.1 uncultured Pirellulaceae bacterium
AAAAATGACTGACAAAATCGGCCGCACAGAAGTCTTAACTGCAGTCAGAGGAACCGCAGAATATCGAACAAGGGATTTGGCATGCTGAAGTTTCCGATAAACACGGGCTTAAGTAGCCCGGCACAAAAGAAATAGAGAATAGATGGCGAATCGAGCGACGACGGAAGACAAGGAATTGTTGAACACATTTGAGCCATTCGAAACCGCGCCGGGTGATTTTGACCACCATGCACACATTCGAATGGCCTATCAGCAGCCAAACACCTAGCGCGCCCCATCCTGCGATCGGAACTGGTCATATTCGGGATTGATGCACTTTTCTCCCCAGCGTTCGAACGTGAAATGCAGGTTGGGTATGTCTTCGGGATACTGACCTTTGTCGTCCGTTTCCGCGATCCATTGATCCATCTGCGCGCGAAGCTGTTCCAGTTGTTTTCGATACGTGGGATGCGAAGCAAGGTTGCTGATCTCGTGCGGATCGTTGTTCAAATCGTAAAGTTCCTCGGCAGGACGATAGTTGCTCCAGAAACGGGCCTGCACATCAGATAGTTTTCCCTGAGCAAACAACTCGTCCATGCGGACCATGTACTCGCGACCGTGACGATAGTTCAGCTGCATGTACGGGCGATCCGTGTAGAAGTTGCGGATGTATTTCATGTTGTCGGAAGTTCGCAATGACCGCACGCGATCAATCGTAAAGTCCATCCGGTCTTTGGCAGCAAAGACAACATCACGCTTGAAATCTTTTGCGAACATGTCACTGCCGTCATACCAGTCAGGAATCTTGATTCCGGCCAGTGCGAGTGACGTTGCGGAGATGTCGAGACTGCTAACGAGGTCAGATCGACGGGAGCCGGCGTTCCATGTAGTGAATTGGTCCGGACCAACCACGATCAGTGGAACGTGCAAACTACCTTCGTAACAGAACTGTTTGTGACGAGGCATATAGCAGCCATGGTCGCTGAAGCAAAAGACAACGGTGTTGTCCAGAATGCCGTCCGCTTGCAGATCCCTGATGATTTGGCCAACCCGTTGGTCGGATAACCTGATGCAATCGTAGTGCATCGCCCAATGCCTCAGGATGACCGG
Organism: uncultured Pirellulaceae bacterium; assembly: GCA_947258905.1. Classification (GTDB taxonomy): domain Bacteria; phylum Planctomycetota; class Planctomycetia; order Pirellulales; family Pirellulaceae; genus CAJQPP01. The sequence continues at coordinate 1,090 of CAMYKF010000313.1, forward strand.
GTCATTGGGGTAGTAAGGTGGAAGCGTTTTGGCAGCGGCTTCCAATGTCGTCTTCTCCTCAACGCGTCCGAGCTGGTCTTGCGCAAATGCGTATTTGCCACCTCGGACCTGTATCTGTCCAAAAAACGGTTTGGCTTTGTCGGGCAAGCTCCGCCACGGTGCGGCCACGTTTTCTTCGACCTTTCCCAGCGAATAAAGTTGGCTGCGGTCATAGGTGAAGTTGTAATGGTCTTTGCCCTGGTTGAATGTTGCATATCCGTTCTGACGGAACAGCTCAGGCAAGGTGTTTCCCTGCAGATATTCAGGAAGCAAAATCGGTGTGTCTTCGTTGTAGGCACTGTTGTGATTGTGCGCACCGATCGTGGTTTGCATGCAACCAGTAATGATCGCGCTGCGTGTTGGCGAGCAAACTCCGGCGGTCACGAAACAACCCTCGAACAAAACTCCCCGCTCGGCCAATGCGTCAAAGTTTGGCGTAGCCACGGTGTCGTCACCATAACAGCCCAGTCCTGGATTCATGTCCTCAATGTAAATCCACAGGATGTTGGGCTTTGTTTTCGCGGCGGTTGGAGCTGGCGTGACAGCCTCGCCCGGTTGAGCCTGCAATTTGCCTGGGGTTGCGATGACGCAAGCAACAAGGAACGCGGAAACGCAAATTAGCCGACGGTGATTGAGTGACAACATGGATCGATTTCGTTCACGAGCGAAAAGCTGGACACAATGGTTTTCGCCATCGTAACACGATCGGCGATTCACACCTTACACGCAGAGATTTAATCCGCCGCCCTGCCTATCTCTCGCCTTCCCTCCGGGAGGTCTCGGATCCCGGCGCGCCGCGGGTCGCCATCCTGACCTGTCCGGATGGCGGGGAGGGCTTGTCGTTACGCGACCAACACGCAAAATGCCTGACATCGGCAATCTCGCGCGTCACCTTTGCGTATTTCCTTGATTGTCCGCATGAACGACATCAAGTTGTATCCTGCATCCTCGTAATCGAATTTTAGTTACTTGCCTGGAAGGACCAATCCTTGAACTTTGAAGTTGTCATTGCAAATTGCGATCACGTGCAACCCTGGTTGTTTCTGCGGGACCTCCTGTATTCGGGAGCAGAAAGTGCGTTTCACAAAGAGGAGCAGGAGATCATCCTGACAGCGGACGACAAGGACTGCTTCCTGGTCGTCGCCGAAAAAGGCAGCGTCTGCGGGATGCTGGAGGTCTCCTTGCGGAATGTGGTGGACGGATGCCTGAGCAGTCCGGTTGGATATATGGAAGGTATCTACGTCTGCCCGGAGTACCGCGGACACGGCATCGCCCGCAAACTTGTCTCGGCCGCAGAAGCGTGGTCTCGCGACAAGGGCTGTCGTGAAATGGGCAGCGACTCGGAACTCCATAACGAATCCGCGCACCGTTTTCACGAGCATATGGGCTTTGAGGAAACTTATCGTGTCGTGGGTTACCGCAAGGATTTGGACAAATAACCGCCGTGGCACCAGTCACCACAAATGGTGTAGTATCTGGAGAGTCACCTTTCGAAAAGAAAAACAGCAGGCTCGCGCATGGGAAAAAAACGCAAACGGAAACCGCGACCGGTTTGCAGACAACACTGGAAGAACATCCGCAAGGAGGCGCTGGGTACGGTGCCAATCTGGTCTCGCCCCATGGCGATGCTGAGGATTCGCAGCTGGCTCGAGGAAAAGGGCTTTGTGCTTTCGACGACCGAGTGCACCTATTGTGACTCGGGAAACACGACCGATTCCCAATGACCAAAGACTTGCCAACGTTGTTGACGCAGCGCTGTAGTCACCCCGGAACATCGCCTTTGCAAAAAAAAGTCTCGTTAATAAACGCCGCGAGCGAGTCGCCAATCGGGCTCCTGATCGCAACCGTTACAAACCCGGTACCCATCAGCTAATTCAAGAAAATATCTGACTGCCAGGCAATAATGTGGACTGGCTACAATCGATTAGTGACTGGCCCACCTCAACGACATTGCGAACAAGCCAATTTTTAGACGGCGACTTGACCTATGGAAATTTTCGTTCAAATCCTGCAGCAACTGCCAAACGGCTGGCCCCGGATCACGGTTCTCCTCGGTATCGGGTTGCTTTTTCTATTGCCCGAGCTGCGTCGTCTGGTAATGCGGAAACTTTGGGAAAAGGACCACCTTGACGAGGCAAAACAACTTCTGGAACTTCGTGATCTGGACTTGTCGGTCGAGGAAAAGAAAGCGGCACTCCCGGAACTCGCCAACGATGCCCTCGATGTCCGAATCAGGGAATTGCTGCACGCCAAAGCGAACGAAACGTCGCAGGAGGAGGAATCGATTGAATGGATCAGTCGCCTGAAGTTTGCGCTGGCCGGATCATTTGGCCTGATGCTGCTGGGAACCATCGCACTTTGGCAAGCCGGCAAATTCGAGGGGCAAAGTCCTTTGCATGTGATCATGATGGAGATGGGTTACACCACCGTTTGCGCCCTGCTCGCGGGGCTGTGCTCGGCCGCGCTCGCACCGGCCCAGGAGCCGGGCCTCTCGCTCAGGCTCGACCGCGACCTCCTGCCGGTGGTCCCCGACGCGAGCGTGGTGCCGCTCTCCGAGCCCGCGCGGTTCACCCTGAGCGATCTGCGCGCTCGCGTGCGCAAGGCGCGCGATCGCGCCGCGAAGATCGAGGCACGGAACCGGAGCACGACGACCCGGCTGGTCGAGCGCGAGCGGC
>CAMYKF010000314.1 GCA_947258905.1 uncultured Pirellulaceae bacterium
ACAATGCCGATGCACACGATCAACAGACACCAGCGTTCCAGCGATACTTGCAGGTATCCGGCCAGCGCTACCACCGCCGTCATGGCCAGCACATGCACGGCAAAGCTGTTCTGACCGGCCATGCCCTGGACAATGCCGCGAAAGGCGTCGGCAAATTTACCGATCCAGCCGCGGCGAGGCGGTGTCCACGTTGCTTCCGTGTTCTTTTCCGGTTCAGACATGACAGGCCAATCCCGTTATTCAAGATAGTTGGCGCTGGCCGGCGGAATTCGCTGGCCTCCCACCAGGCCCAGTTGGCCGCTGGGCAGGAAACGTGGTTCCACGGAGAAAATAAAGCCGACGTTGTCGCGACTGATGTCGGCGTTGACGCCCAAACGGACCAGGAAGGATTCACCGACCCGAATAAAGCTTAACGATTGTCCAATGTTGCCCGTGGCACCGAAATCGTAGGAACTGCTGCCGCGCAGAATCCATTTGTCGCTCATGCGATACGTTAACGCGGCATTCAGCGTGTTGCTGCTAATCGGGCCTTCGATCGTGCGAAAACCAACATACAGATTGCCGACGCCGGGACGGCTCATATTGGTGCCGACACTGGCGGTTCGCAGACCCTGCGAAAAGAAATCAAAGTAGCCGTCGGAGACCAGGCTGAGACGATTCCCCAGGAACCAGCGGAAATCGTAGTCCACCATGCCAAAGTCGGAACCAAAATTGTCGCGGGCCGCGTCAGGGTAAAAGTTGCCCTGCACGTCCAGGGTAATCCAGTCCACGACGCGGGCTTCACCGGGCAATCCGCGCTTGGTTTGCCAGCGGTTGCGCAGGCCAGCCTTGACGATCATCAGGTCATCGGCAATTTCCATGTTCGGGCTGGCCACGCTGCTCTGCAGTCCCGAACGCAATGCATAGAATCGCTCATCAAATCGCAACGGCGTATTCTCGCCGACTCCCTGGGTAATGCCGAAGGTGTCAAACGCGAATCGGCGACGGAAGAACTCCTGGGCGTCATCATCCAGCTGGTTGTATAGTGGCAATCGCTCAAAGTCCTGGTCGGAGTTGGCGTACAGTAACTCGGTTTCCCATGTCATCTTGTGAGCCAGCCCGTTCAGGTTCAGCAGCGTGCTGTGAATCGTGGGATCGACACGCCACATCGGCAAACTCGCCCGTACACCCGTCTGGCCCAGCAGCCGGGTAACTTCGTCGCCGGCCAGATCCTCCTGCCAGTAACTGGCATCGCCCATCACGTACGGCACGACCCGCACCGCTCCCAGCTGGACTGGAAAATCCAGTTCGTGACGCGCTCCGGCCACCACGCCTTCGCGATCCACGCCCGTGATACCGGCACCCGGTTGTTCCCACGCCAGCGGATCCCACTTGGCGAAATCGACCGGGTTGGTCGGCGGCACGGCCGAGCGAAAACGGCCGTAACCAATCGTCGTGTGGCCATGCCAGACCAGTCGATCACCCAACAGCGGCTGGCCAAGGATAAAATGATCGAATCGCGGCAGCCATTCGGTCTGCGTGAACGGATCGTTCAACCGCACATCGGCCAGCAGGTTGAATGACTGGGTTCCCAGATTGCGTTCCAGCCACAACCCGGTCGTGTAATCCTTGTCTTCATCCCACTCGCGTTCGTAGTACTGTTCCAGGAAGTTGCGATCACTCAGCCAGCCCACTTCGCCACGCAGCTGGAATCCGGGTGCAAAGATATGACGATGGCGACCCAGCACACGACCGCGGAATTCGGCCTCCAGCGGCACAGCGCGGCGGTCACGCCCGAGATTGTCCAGCCCCGAATCGTTGATGAACCACGACCTCAAGTAGCCATCGACGCGACCGGGAACTCCAAAAAAGGAAGTGGTCTGATAATCGACGTCGGTGCCGAATCCAAATCCCCGTTCGCTGAGGTAATCGATGTTGCCGACCCATGAAGTGTTTTGCGGCACGTTGCGAATGCCCAGTAACTGGAACAGGTCAAAGCCCAGCCCCAGCTGGAATCCAAATACACTGTCGTTGCCAATACGCACCCGGTCGATGTAGTAGTTGGGGTTTCTCAGGTCGGTACGCAGCGTGGGCCAGTAAAAGATGGGGATGCCGCCCACGTAAACGCGGTTGGCGTTGCTTTGGGCAAAGTAGTTTTCGCCCGCGGCAGGCAGGCCGGTCGCGGGATCGACAAAGGAATATCCGGTGATGGGGTCAATGGTCGGTTGCTGCTGGCGGGTGACGGTAATCTGGTCCGATTGCAACCAGTACCGCGGCACCCCCAGACGACTGGAAGTGATCGCGGCGCCGAACGCCTGATACTGGTTATCGTCAAGCTGCTGCACAACATCGGCCCTCAATCGCACCAGGCCGGCGTAGCTGGGAACGGGCGTCAGCACATCGGCATTGAGGATCGTGCCGCGACGGAAGGTCGTGTCGTAGTACATGCGATCGGCATACACGACGCGATTGCCCTGGGCAAAGACCACGTTGCCTTCCAGATAAATCTCGTACCGCGAACCGCCGGTGCCATCGGGATTGATCACCGGGTTTCGCCACGCCACCACATTGTCTGCCTGAATCACCAGCCGACTGGTGCGCGGCTGGCCGAACTGGTCGACCTCCGCCAGTTCCGTGCTATCCACATTGACACGCACACCACCAGTCAAAATCTGCACAAATTCACCTTGGACCGCTCCCTGGAAACCTCGAAAGTTACCAGCGGCAGAACCACGCGGAATGATATCCACGTCGGTGGTCATGTTGCCGCCGCTGACAATCGGTTGAGGATTGACCGGCAAGATCTGTTGTTGCGGAACAAAACCAGGCTGGCCGGTACCCTCCAGCGGTACTTGCTGGATTTCACCCGTGATGGGAGAGATGACCGTGGGACTGCCGGGGGACAGGTATTGCACCGGCTGGACTTCGCCAGCGGATTCCTGCTGACGTCGCGTCATGCCACGGTGGAAGATTGGCGGCGCATTGTCCGGTGAGATTTCCTGGACGAAGTTGTGAAATTGAACTTCCGGTATCGAGTACAGACGACCAAACCATTGTTCGTCGACCAGACGCGTGCCGGCCTCCTGAGCAGCGGCCTGCGAATTGCCCATCGTGACCTCCACCGATTGTTCCAGCCACACAATCACGGTGCGAGGTTGGTCGCCCGGCTGACGATCCACCCACAATACCGCTTCGCCGGCCAACAGCTGAACGTTGCCTTGCGACAACCGGGCCTGTCCGGCGAGATGGAACACATCCCACGACCCCTGTGTCCAGCGGGAAATCTGCGCGGCGTTGGCGTGAATTCCCAGTTCGGCGGACGGGCGTGGAAACTCAATATCGATTTGCGCCGTCGCCGATGTCGCGAAACCGAGCAGGCAAAACAGATTGAGGCAGGCGGCCAGGCAGGCGCGGACCCGTCGCGTCCTCGAACGCAGCAATGCGTGTTCGACATGAAACGGGTTACGTTTCAACCTTGCGTCCTTGCAAAAGTCGTGGCGGTCACAACGCGATCGCCCTGCTGGCTCGCAGAGTCAGCGCGCAGTGAATGGGTGACCCACAGTCATATGGCAAATGGCCTGATATTTGGGCGGGCGAGTATAGGAGGGCTGCGAAGGGGCAGCAAGCCACAAGTTGCTGGCGACATAAGCAGAAAACCGAAGGGCCTCTCAAAACCAGTTGCTTACGGTAGCTCGGTCTCTCCGAGACCGAGAAAAGTCAGGGCAACGCGAGTCCCGGCGCGCCGGGACTCGCCTACCGTTTTGAAAGGCCCTCTGGTGGACCAGGTGGTGCTAGCTGCTGGTACGCGGGATCGGGAAGTAGC
>CAMYKF010000315.1 GCA_947258905.1 uncultured Pirellulaceae bacterium
AGTCCCAGTTCTTGCGGAACGTAATGCCCCATGTAGCAGGCTCGGACGGGTAAGAGTTCATGCGGCCCGGATCCTGCAATGGTGGGTCAAACGAACCCATGAAGTAGCGTTCATCCGTCACATTGCGGCCCCAAAGCGTGATGGTCGAGTTCCAGTCGAAGAGGTCGACGCCAAGTCGCAAGTTGAGAATGCCGAAGTCGTCCTGGGTCGTCAGCGGATCATTGTCGCCGTCCGACGTAAACTCAGAAGTCCATGCATACTCGAGGCGCAGGAACATCTCGCCGCTGTTCATCGGGATGTTCTGCGTGATGCCGATGTTGAAACGGTCTTCGGGGTTGTACGGAATGGATTCGCCGTTACGGTTGCAGGCGCCCGTCAACGGGTCGAAGCCCGGGTCCTGAGACAGCGTGTGGAACGGACCCGCGTCTTGACAGGTTGCGCCCTCGAAGGATTTGTACTCACCCGCATTGTGCGCGTAGTAACCCGAGATGCTCGTGTTGTCCATAACCTGCCAGAGATACTCGAGTTCAAGGCCCTTGATCTCCAGATCACCCGCGTTGCGCAGGTTGAAGCCCGTGCCCGTGAAGGAGTTGGCCTGGAAGTCCTCGAAATCTGTCTGGTAAATGTTTGCCGCCAGTCGGAAGCGATCACCGAAATCACCCTTGAAGCCAATCTCGGCCGACTTGGACGTCTCGGCACCAAAGGTCTGTGGCAGGAATTCAAAAATACGATCAGTATTGGTGCCGCCGGACTTGAATCCGGTGGAATACGAACCGTAGAACATCATCGAGTCGTTGGCGAACCAGGTGAGTTTGGCGGTGCCTGTAACCTGGTCGTCCTCGATTGAATCGAGCACGTCGGCGCGTGGCGCAAACGGCGCCAGCGTCCAGGCAAACCAGCCTGCGTTTGGCTGCGCGACGGCCAGCAGTGGTGTCAGATCAGGCGGCGGCCCGACTTGCCCGCCCAGGGCCCATTGCTCGAACAGGAAGAAGGTCGTTCCGATTGCGGTGAGATCGGGCGGTCCTCCCGAACCTGGATTCGTCTGCGTATACGTTGCAGAGATGTCTTTCGTTTCATCGGTGAAGCGAGCGCCCAGCGTGAGTTCGAGGGTTTCGGACAGGGCCCAGTCGACCTGCCCGAACACAGCGTATCCATCGTGCTCCTGGAGAACTCTGTCATCAGCAAACATGCCGGTCGGGATGGCAGGCGCTCCCAGCGGAATCAGGCCCCCCGTAGCGATCGAAATGGCGCTGACGCCATTGGTGACATCTGACAAGGTGGGCTGCCCCGCCGCTGCCTGGCCCACATCGGCGAATGCCTGCAATTGCGTTCCAGCAGTCGTTATGGTGTTGCTCTTGATGTCCTGAGCGAAATAGTAGGCGCCGACTACCCAACGGCTGTTCTCGCCAAACGAACCTGCGAGGCGGAGTTCCTGCGATATGGAATCCTGTTCCGCATCGTTAACGCGGACGGCCATATCGGTGTCGGTAAAGTCAACGTCGATAAAGTCATAGGTATCGAAGGCCCGAAACGCCGTGACCGACGTCAGCGTGATGTCATTGCTGAAGTCCTTGTTAAATTCGACCGACAAGCCCATGTCCGTATTCTCGGACCTCGGGCCTTCATTAACGGACGTGATGAAATCATCCCAGCTGACGCCCTGGATAACGTTCGGCGGGCGCGGGATATCGACGCCCAGGAACGGTGCTGTCGGCAGAAGATCTGGATAGTCGAAATCCGTGAAGACAATGCTGCCCAGCGACATACGGACAAAGTCAGTTCCCGGTATACCGATACCAGCGTTTATGCCGCCGTGCGAGAACAGGTTGTCGACGCGATTCGTGCCGATGCAACAGGCTTCATCAATTTCGGAATAATCACCGATGATGCGCAGATCGAAGTCATCGCCTTCGTAACCCAATTGCGCCCGCAGGCCCAGCCTGTCGCGATCATTAAACGCGTCTTCCTGGATGCTGACAAAAGGCTCGCCCGGCCCGGCGGCGAGGTTGTAAGTGTAATTGTCGACGTAGCCATCGCGCTCTGACGCGAAGATCGTACCGCGGAAAGCCAGCCTGTCGTTCAGCGGAATATTGGCGGCACCGGCTATACGGCGCAGGTTCAGGTCGCCGGCGGTCAGTTCCATGAATGCGTCAGCACTGTCTGTGCTGGGCGCAACGGTCCGAATATTGATTGCTCCGGCAGCCGTATTCTTGCCGAACAGCGTTCCCTGAGGGCCGCGCAAAACCTCGACGGCCTCGACATCGACCAGTTCGTTAATTATGGAGCTCTGTCGGGAGCGATAGGTGCCGTCGACATACAGGCCAACCGACGATTCGACGCCAAAGTTATTGGACGTACTGCCAATGCCTCGCACCGAGAAATTCGATGTCGTCGCCGTCTGGCTGCGGCCGACGATTAGACCGGGAACATTCTGCTGCAAATCGAACATGTCCTTGATGCCGGACGCTTCGATCTGGGCCCCGGTTACCGCTGTGATCGCGACCGGCACATCCATGATGTTTTGCCCGCCTTTCTTCATTTTCGAGGTAACAACGATCTCCTCGAGAAACGAGGTGTTTTCTTGCGCTACCGCGGTTGTGGTCAGCGCCAGGCCGACCAGAGCTAGCGCCACAGCGCGACCGAGATTGAGTATGCTGGTACCAATCGGTTTCATGATTTCCCCCTTCAATGGGATATTGCCTGAATATCGCGGACAAGCATACCACGGTTTGCATGTGTGCAAATGTTCTATAAGCTTATGAAAAATACATGGTTATCCCTACCCGGGACGCAGAAAAGGACACGCTTATGCACGGCCTGATGATGGACACCCCCCTGCTCATTTCCTCGATCGCGGAACACGCGGAGAAATTCCACGGCGATCGGGAGATCGTATCGGTAACCATGGATAACCCCCGGCATCGTTACACCATGCGCGAAGCGGTCGAGAGATCGCGAAAACTGGCCAATGCGCTGGATAAACTGGGACTGGCAACGGGCGACCGGGTGGCAACGATTGCGTGGAATGACTACCGTCACCTGGAGATCTATTACGGCGTCAGCGGCGCCGGCTACGTCTGCCATACGATCAACCCGCGGCTCTTTCCAGAGCAACTCATATTCATCATCAACCATGCGGAGGATCGCTGGATATTCACCGATCTCATGTTTGTGCCGCTGCTCGAAAAGCTGTTGCCGCAGATTCCGAAGGTCGAGGGATTTATCGTGATGACGGATGAAGCGAACATGCCGGAAACGTCGCTTCCCAACGCCGTCTGCTACGAAACACTGTTGGCCGCCGAGTCATCGGAGTACCAATGGCCGCAACTCGACGAACGTACGGCGTCGGCGCTGTGTTACACCTCCGGTACAACCGGCGACCCCAAAGGCGTGCTTTACGACCACCGCTCGACCGTACTGCATGCTTACGCCAGCATCGCGCCAGATGTACTGAGTCTTTCGAGCAAGGATGTTGTGCTACCCGTCGTACCACTGTTTCATGTCAACGCCTGGGGCGTTCCCTATTCGACCTTGATGGTGGGCTCCAAAATAGTGTTCCCCGGGCCGAAAATGGGCGATGGCGAGGCGCTGTACGAGCTCCTTGAAACGGAGAAAGTGACGGTGGCGGCGGGTGTCCCGACTGTCTGGTTGGCCTTGTTGCAATATTGCGAGCAGACCGGCAAGACCCTGAACGCACTGCAAAGAACCGTCATCGGCGGCGCTGCGGTGCCGCGTTCGATGATCGAGCAGTTCAGCAAGGTGCATGATGTGCAGGCG
>CAMYKF010000316.1 GCA_947258905.1 uncultured Pirellulaceae bacterium
GGCCGAAGACCTGCCTTTCGTGCAATACCGGGCTGGCAAATACGGATCGGCGGAACGGGTCAGCTTCATTGCACGGGACGAAGCCGCGTGGAGTTCCCCGGCCGACATGACGGCCACTACGCTGCCCAACGCGGCCGACCCTGTCGTGACCGCCAAGGCCATCACGGTGTTTCGCAACCAGAGCGTTGCCGTCACCGAACTGTATTCCTTCTCCGACGCTGATCCCAATACCATGAAATGGATCGAGTTCACCGATCTCGGGGTGGCTGGCAATTCCGGCTACTTTGAAGTTGACGGTGTGCAGCAAACGGCTGGTGCAACGTTTCGCGTTAACGCCTCCGAGCTTGACCAAGTGCGGTACGTGGGCGGCGCGCAGGTTTCAACCGAGACGTTTCTCGTGCAGGCCTGGGACGGCCAGCGACTCAGCAACCTCGATTCCGAGTTGATCGAAACCGTTGACCTGCCGACCCTGACGCCGGAACGGCTTATCATGCTGGATGCTGTCGAGCAAATTCGACTGGAAAACCTGCTAACGCTGGAAACGACCGTTTCCCCACTGTTCTACGAGATCATCGACCTCAACGCGACGCCCACGTCGGCCAAACTGCGTGTTAACGGCATTGCCATGGATCCTCACGAGATCCACCGGATTTCGGCCGTCGATTTTCAGAATACATTTATCGAAGGCGGAACCGACGATCTCGGCCGATCCTTTGATGAATTCCTGATCCGTGTTGACACGGGCTTTGCGAAATCGGCCTGGGTTGGACAGAGCGTGTCGACCGATCCGGTGAATGAGGGCGCTTTGCTGGAAATCGGCCAGTGGACCTACTCTGGTGAAACGCTGGAGTTGACCTATACCTTCCCGTCCACGGTGCCCCAGTATTACTGCACTAACGATTTCCCGGAGTGCGACGATAACGAAGCGCTGACCGATCCCGCCATGCGTGGCGCGATTCGCGAAGGACTGGATGTCTTTGAGACCTTTTTTGACGTCGAGTTTACCGAGGTGGCTACCACCGAGTTGGCAGATATTACATTCATGCTGTCCGACAGCAATCCTGATGCAGGTGCCTACGCCTACGCACCTGGCGAAGTCGGCGTGTTTGACTTCCGCGGTGATATCTGGGGCACGCTGAGTGAAGCCGGATTGATGCTTAGCCAGCCGGGGGAATACGGCTATTTCACGTGGCAACACGAATTGGGCCACGGGATGGGTGGTCTGAAGCATCCGTTCGAAGACGCTCCGCTTCTGCCACCGCCAATGGACAACCATGCATACTCCATTATGTCGTATACCGAGTCCTGGACCGACCCGGTCTCCGGATTTCCGCTGTATCCGGTAACGCCCATGTTGTATGACGTCATGGGCATCACGACCCAGTATGGTGCCAACCCGACGTATCGTGCCGGCAATACTCAAATCAAACCGGATCCAAACAGCTACTTGCCTCATGTCATCTACGATTCCGGAGGATTCGACACGCTCAACCTGACCCAGCACGTGGTCAATGCGACGCTCAATCTGTATCCAGGCCAGTTCAGTTCGATTGGCGGACTGGAAGACAATGTCGCGATTGCCTGGAACACGGAAATCGAAAACGCCCGCGGTGGTCAGGGCAATGACACGCTGATTGGCAACGACGGCAACAATCTGTTGTTCGGCAATGGCGGCAACGACACGTTGCGCGGCAACGCTGGCCCCGACTGGATGCACGGCATGGCCGGTAACGACAATTACGAGGTCTGGCTGGGCGACGGCTTTGACCAGATCGATGAGATGCGTGGCGCTGGTCGCGATTACATCGACATCTATCTGCCCAACGAATATCTCGACCTGGACTCCACGGACGGAAACGACACTCTGGAGGAGAACGTGCTGTTCCGTCGAATCGGCGTCGACATGGAAATCCAGATCTCCCTGGACGATATCGCCATCGATGGTGGCCTGTATATCAAGGAAATGGGCTTCGGCCGGAACCGGGTGGAAACCCTGCGTTTCTTCGATCTCGAGGGCGCACAAGTGGGACCGGACATCAGCTTGCTGTCGGTCTACGAGTTCTCGACCACTTCCAACCAGTCGTTCAGACTTACCGATAATACTTCTCGTTACGGTAATCTGGCCGTGCCGGTATAGCCGACGCCGGTTAGAGGCACAATCCAACCCCGCGCATTCCTGTGTGCGGGGTTTTTTTGTAGCCTGAATACAGGCGGAACCGACAAACCAAGTAACGATTCGCAGTGCGCGCCGCGAATCCGTTGAGCCCAATCGGGCTGGCCAGTGCGTTATTCGGTATTGGCCAGATTCAACCATCAACTCGGGCAGTCATGACCGACAAGACACCAGACGACATCCCTGAAACAGAAGACCTTCACGAGTCCGATGAACTCATCGAGCCGGAATCGTCTGACGTGCTGCATACGTCTTTGAAGTGCCTGGCCTTGATCGGTCGCCACCACGGTGTCGACATCAGTGTCGACCGGTTGATCCACGATTATTCGCTGGAAGAAACCGAGCCTAACCTGAAACGCATTTTGCGGATGGCCAAGGATCATGGTTTCAAGATCAAAAATACGCGTCTGAACTGGAAACAGTTGCGGCAAATGGGGCATGCCTTTCCTGCCATGGCACGCCTGAAAAACGGCAACTATGTGATTATGGTGGGCCTCCGTGAGCTGGAAGGCGAAGACGGCAAGGTCCGTGAAGAACTGGCTATCTTTGATCCGCTGGCTGACCGCAACGATTTCCTGTTTCTGGCACGTGCTGACTTTGAGCGGAACTGGGATGGCGATGTCATTCTGGCCAAACGCCGCTTCTCCCTGCTGGATTCCCAACAGCCGTTCAGCTTGCGCTGGTTCGTTCCAGAAGTCGCTCGCCAGTGGACTGCCTTCGTCGACGTGATTGTCGCAGCCCTGTTTATCTACATGCTGGCCCTGGTCGTGCCGCTGTTCTTCCAGATCGTGATTGACAAGGTGCTGGTCAACAAGGCGGTCAACACGCTGCATGTGATCACGATCGGCATCGGTATCGCGCTGCTCTTCGACGCCGTTCTCAACTACCTCCGCAGCTATCTGCTGTTGCACGCGACCAGCAAGATCGATGTGCGTGTGGCGACACGCACGTTTGGCCACATGCTGGCGCTGCCCATGGACTACTTTGAGCGGATTACTGCCGGTGTATTGACCAAACACATGCAACAGGGCTCGAAGATTCGCGAGTTTCTCACCGGGCAGCTGTTTCTCACGCTGCTGGATTCGGCGGCGCTGATTGTGTTCCTGCCGATTCTGTACTGGTACAGCTGGAAACTGACGCTGATCGTGTTGTTCTTCTCGGCCTTGCTGGCGCTGACCATTGGCGTGTTGCTCGGTCCGTATCGCCGACGTCTGGAGGCGCTGTACATCGCCGAAGGCGACCGTCAGGCGATGCTGGTCGAATCGATCCACGGTGCCCAGACGGTCAAGGCGCTGAGTATGGAACCGACCCAGCGCAAGAAATGGGACGATCGATCGGCGCAGGCCGTTGCCATGCACTATCGCGTGGGCAAGATTTCGATCGCTGCCACCACGATTTCCAAGATGCTGGAAAAGTTCATGACGGTGGCCATTGTGTTTGTCGGTGCCAGCCTGGTATTCGCCGATGAAATTACCGTCGGTGCACTCGTGGCGTTCAATATGATTTCCGGCCGTGTTTCCGGTCCCCTGGTGCAACTGGTGTCGCTGGTTCACTCGTATCAGGAAGCTGCCCTGTCGGTTCGCATGCTGGGCGAAGTCATGAATCGTCCGGCCGAGGCCGGTCTGGGACACGGCTTGCGTCCGCCCATCGACGGCCACATCGAATTTGACAACGTAACGTTTCAGTACAATGCGACCAGTGCCCCGGCACTGGACGGTGTCAGCCTGGAGTTTCCGGCGGGCCAGATCATCGGCGTGGTCGGGCGCAGCGGCTCAGGCAAAACCACGGTTACCCGGCTTGTGCAAGGAATGTATCCCGTGCAATCCGGATTGATCCGCGTCGACGGACTGGATATGCGCGAGCTGGATATCGCCCACTTGCGTCAGAATATTGGTGTCGTGTTGCAGGAAAACTTTTTGTTCCGCGGTACCGTTCGCGAAAATATCGGTATGGCCAAAAGCAACGCGACTTTCCAGGAAATCGTGTATGCGGCCAAGCTGGCAGGTGCGGACGAATTTGTCGAACGCATGCCCCAGTCCTACGATACGATGCTGGAAGAAAACGGGTCGAACCTGTCCGGCGGGCAAAAGCAGCGTCTGGCCATCGCGCGGGCCTTGCTGACCAACCCGCGGATTTTGATTTTTGACGAAGCGACCAGTGCTCTGGACCCGGAAAGTGAAGCGATTATTCAAACCAATTTGCGGAAGATCGCCCGCGGCCGTACCGTGATCATTGTTTCGCATCGCCTGTCCACATTGACCGGCTGTGATGCGATTTGCGTCCTGGAACGGGGCCGCATCGAAAAGATCGGCAACCACCGGGCACTACTCGACGAATCGAAGGTGTATCAGGAATTATGGTATCAGCAGATGGGTCATCGATAACGCCCGACGATCCTGATCCCTCCGCCGACTCGACGGTGGAAGAACAGGAGAACGGCAACCCCGTAACGCCAACCGCCAGTCGCCTGCCGGCGCCACAGGAAGCGGTTGAGCACGAGGAGGATGCTGCGCGCGAAGGTGATGCCACCGAACCTTCCCCCGAAGCCGACGATTCGGGTGAATCAGCAGCCGAAGAACAAGCCGCTGCCGCGCCGGCAACCAGGCCAACCAAAAAACAAAAAGTGTCACGCAAGAAAAGGCGTATCAGCCGGCTGGTCATGGAGTTTCAGCCGGACGCGGTGGAAATGGAACACCGCAAGGTCGCCGGCGGATTGCGGTGGACCCTGTATACGGTGATTCTGCTGTTGATTGCCACGGTTGCCTGGGCCACCTGGGCGCGTGTCGATCGCGTGGTCAGGGCTGAAGGCAAACTGATTTCCAACGAGTCCTTTGTCATTAAACCGTCGTCGACCAGCCCGATCCGCACACTGGAAGTCAAGTTCGGTGATACGGTCAAGGCCGGGCAGGTGCTCGTCACACTGGATCCTTCCTTCTCCGAGGCGGATGTGGCGAAACTGGAAGGCCGTTCCAACAGTCTGCTGGCCAAACTCCAGCGACTCGTTGCCGAGCAGGGCAAGGCCGATTTTGTCATTCCGGCCGGAAACGAAACCGATGAAGTCTGGTTGACCGAGCGGAAGGCCTTTATCGATCGCCAAGGCGAGATGGATGCAAAAATGGATGAGTTTGAGGCGGACCATCGCAAGCTCGTGGCGCAGAAAAACAAAAACGCCGCCGAAGTGCGCAGCCTGACCAACCGGGTCCGCCTGCGCACCGAATTGCTGGATCAGGTTAAGGAGTTGCGAATATCGCAATCGGTGTCGCGTAACGAAGTGATCCAGAACCAGATCGAACTGGATTATGCCGAAAGCCTGTTGATTACCGCGATGAACGAAACGACCGAAATCGAGGCCGACTTTGTCAAGCTGGAAAAGCGCAGGGATTTCTTTCTCGCCGAACGCCAGGCCGCTGTCAGCGTGGAACTTTCGCAGATTCGCCAGCAATACAACGAAGCCATCGAGGAGCTGAACAAGGCGGTATGGGCCAACGAAATGGTCGTGCTGACCGCTCCCGACGATTACCCCGAATACAAGGTCGTGGAAGTCGCCGATTTCAGCTCGGTCGTGCAGTCCGGCGAGCCCCTGTTGCGACTGGTGCCCAAGGATGCTGAGCTGGAACTGGAGGTCAAGGTAGACGCCAAGGACGTGGCTCGCATCCGCGAAGCGGTTGCCGAGCAGACCACCGAAAGCGGTGAAGACCTGTCGCAAAACGGTGTGCCCAGCGGTACCTCGGTGCGCATCAAGCTGAGCGCCTATCCCTACATGAAACATGGCACGCTGGACGGCGTCATCAAGACGATCAGCGAGGACGTGACGGAGGAAGGCCAGCCGCCCATGGTCCGTTCGTATTACATCGTCCGCGTCAAGTTGCTCGACACGTCGCAGCTGCATGACGTACCGGGTGACCAGCGGTTGCTGCGTCCGGGCATGTCGGCTGAGGCCGAGATCAAGATCGGCACCCGACGCGTCATCGATTACTTTATCTATCCGCTGTTCCGCAGCGTGGATTCGAGTATCCGCGAGCCGTAAACAGCGGACCATTCAGCTTTCCATCGGCATTTCGCGGCTCAAACCGCTATTGGCCAGTTCGCGTTTCTCGATTCCAATATATCAGTCCCCGCTGGTAAACGGATTTCGGGAGATCGGGTCGTGCGGATCATTGGATGTGTTTTTGTGTTGGCAGTTGTGTTGCCAGTCGCCTCGTTTTCCAGGTCTCAACAACAGGCTGTCGAGCGAAATGTGCGTGATGTCGCGAATGTCGACAGCGAGTATCTGCACGAGGACACCCGGCAACTGCTGGAACTGTCCCGCAAGTTTCCGCACACGCGTCTGCTCGGCCGCAATCGTCACCAGGGCGCCGCGCAATTGCTGCTGGAGCACGAAGGTCAGCCGCTGTTGATGATCACGCACAAGGATGGTGCCATGGAAGTGCGGAGGACTCGCGTGTTTGACGGAAACGACATCGAAACGATTGCCGATCATCACCCGGAACTTCTGAAACACGTCATGGACTGTCCCAAAACGGACGAGGACGGCGCGGAAATTCAGTTAACATTTCGCACGACCGTCACATGGCAACTCGACGACAAGTACCAATTCGAACTTCGCCATCCGGAACTGTACGAAATCTACGAAGCGTTTCGGGAGGCACCGCTGCCGCGGGATGAACGATTTGCGTCGGCTACCCACGCCCCGCCGGGGCGGTAGTTATTCGTCGTCAGCACGCAGCCAGGGAGTGGCAACCGGCTCGTAAGCGCAGATTTCGGAGTCTGTGAAATAAAGTGCGATCTCGCGAGCCGCGGCATCGGGCCCATCTGAAGCATGCACGAGGTTCATTTGACGACTGCCGCTGTAGTCTCCACGAATCGTTCCGGCGGCGGCCTTGAGCCCGCTGGTGGCCCCCAGCATGTCGCGGATCACGCGAATCGCCTCCAGACCCTCAACAATCATGGCCACCACGGGGGCCCCGGTGATGAATTTTTCCAACCCTGGATAGAACGGTTTCTCCACATGCTCGGCATAATGCTGTTTGGACAATTCCGGCGTAATGTTCATCAGTTTCATCGCGACTATGTTCAGGGACTTGTCCTCAAACCGGGCGATGATGCGACCGACCAGACGACGTTGCACACAGTCGGGTTTTAACAGCACCAGAGTACGTTCCATGGGGTTGAATTCCTGCTTGCCAGAAGGTGAATCGGCGATCCACAAGATCGACCGCGGGTTGGAAAACCGCGAGATTCTAGCAGGTTTCTCCCACTATCGAAACGGTGTATTATTTGAGAGACTGAGCATCGGCAAGACGTTCGCGTCGGTGAAATCCGGATCCAATTTCAGCAACCGAAAACACTTCGAATGATCTCCGATAGTGACCTGTTTCCGGTCTCGTCCAAGCCCGCAACAGATTTGCGGGGAGTCACCGTGCGTATGGCAGGCGACTCGGGTGACGGCATGCAATTGCTGGGCACCCAGCTGACCAACACTTCGGCTCTGGCAGGCAATGATGTTGCCACGTTTCCCGATTTTCCGGCCGAGATTCGCGCGCCGCGCGGCACGCGTGCCGGCGTTAGCGGCTTTCAGGTGCAATTCGCGGCCGAAGAGATCTATACGCCGGGCGATGGTTTGGATGCACTGGTCTGCATGAACCCGGCCGCACTGGTCACCAACATTGACGACCTCAAACGCGGCGGCATTCTGATTGTCAATTCCGACAGCTTCGAAGCTCGTGATTTGAAACTGGCGGTGCTGGACAACAACCCGCTGGAAGACGGTACGGTGGACGGGTTTCGCGTCATCAGGGTCCCCATGACGACCCTCACTCGAACGGCCGTCGCTGACCTGGGCATGAGCCCCAAGATCGCGGATCGCTGCAAGAACTTCTTTGCCATGGGCCTGGTTTTCTGGTTGTACGGTCGCGATGTCGATCCAACGTTGCGGTTTATTGAAGGCAAGTTTGCCGGCAAGCCGGACATCATCGAGGCGAATCGAAAGGCTCTGCAAGCCGGCTGGAATTATGGCGAGACCACCGAGGACTTTGCTTCCACGTTTCAGGTCGCCGAAGCGGAACTGGAGCCCGGCACCTATCGCAACATCATGGGCAATCAGGCGCTGGCCTGGGGATTGATTGCGGCAGCCGAACTCAGTGGCAAACAGTTGTTTCTGGGTTCCTACCCGATTACGCCCGCCAGCGATGTGTTGCATGAACTGAGCAGGTACAAGAACTTTGGTGTCCGCACCTTTCAGGCTGAAGACGAAATCGCCGCCGTGTGTTCGGCAATCGGAGCGGCGTTTGGCGGATCGATGGCAGTGACCACCAGCAGCGGACCGGGGATCGCGTTAAAGGGCGAAGGCATCGGGCTGGGCGTCATCCTCGAACTGCCGTTCATCGTGATCAATATTCAACGGGGCGGCCCGAGTACCGGCTTGCCGACCAAAACGGAACAGTCTGATTTGCTGATGGTGTTGCACGGCCGCAACGGCGAATCTCCCATGCCGGTGATTGCCGCGCAAAGTCCCAGTGATTGTTTTTGGGCTGCGATCCAGGCGTGGCAAATCGCCACACGGTTTATGACGCCTGTGTTTATTCTGTCCGACGGCTACATTGCCAATGGCTCCGAACCGTGGAACATTCCCGAGGTCAAGGACCTGCCGGCAATCGAAATCACGCACCCGGAGGCCAGTGACAATGGACAGCCGTTTTTGCCCTACGCGCGAAACGACGAACTGGCTCGTCCATGGGCGATTCCCGGCACGGCGGGGCTGATGCATCGCATTGGCGGCCTCGAAAAACAGGACGGCACGGGCAACGTCAGCTACGACCCGGATAACCATCAGCACATGGTCAATACCAGGGCGGCCAAGATCGGCGGCATTGCCAGCGTCATCCAGCCGCTGCAGGTATGCGGTCCCGACTCCGGCTTGCTGGTGCTCAGCTGGGGCGGCACGTACGGATCTTGTCGCACGGCCGTGATGCGCAGTCAGCAAGCCGGGAAACAGGTCGCTCACGCGCACCTCCGCTGGCTGAATCCGTTTCCTGCAAACCTCCAGGAGATCCTGGCCCGTTACGACCAGATCCTGATTCCTGAATTGAATTGCGGACAACTCAGACTGCTGATCGACGCCGGGTTCGATGTCGACACGACAGGCCTGAACAAGGTCAAGGGCAAGCCGTTTGCGGTTTCCGAGATCATGGAAAAAATCGACCAACTGACCGGATGAATTTGCTGTTGAAGCTGATTGCGAATCTATGAACGCCGAATTACCTGTCCTCAAACCCGCCGATTTTGCTTCGGATCAGGATGTCCGCTGGTGCCCGGGGTGCGGTGACTATTCGATTTTGGCACAGATGAAAAAGGTCCTGCCGGTGCTGGGCGTGCCGCGTGAACAAACGGTATTCATATCGGGGATCGGTTGCTCAAGCCGTTTTCCGTATTACATGAACACCTACGGCATGCACTCGATACACGGTCGAGCCCCGGCGTTTGCCACCGGCCTGAAATGCACGCGGCCCGAACTCAGCATCTGGGTGATTACCGGCGACGGTGATGCGCTGAGCATCGGCGGCAATCACCTGATGCACGCCATCCGCCGCAATATCGACGTGAATATCGTGCTGTTTAACAACAGCATCTATGGCCTGACCAAGGGGCAGTACTCACCGACTTCGCCCGTCGGACACGTCACCAAGAGTACGCCACGCGGCTCGATCGATTATCCATTGAGCCCGATTTCCATTGCCGTAGCAGCCGAGGCGTCTTTTGTGGCGCGGTCCGTTGACTTCAATACCAAACACCTGGCCGCAACGCTGACCCGCGCGGCCCATCATCGAGGCACGTCTTTCATCGAGGTCTACCAGAATTGCAACGTGTTTAACGACGGCGTTTGGGACTATATGAAAGACAAATCGGTAAAGGCCAGTAACTCCATTGTGCTCGAACATGGCAAACCGCTGACGTTTGGCGATAACAATGAAAAGGCGCTGCGGTTGAACGGGTTAACGCCCGAAATCGTCGATGCCGATGCCGACAATCTGTGGATTCACAATGAGACGATCCACGATCCAACCTCTGCGTTCCTGCTTAGCCGGATGAGGGTCCCGGCTTTTCCCGAACCGATCGGTGTGTTCCGTGCCGTCGAAAGACCCACGTACGATGAGCAGATGAACGCACAAACCCGTGCGGCAGCCTCCGAAAAGGGACGTGGCGATCTTGGCCAGTTGCTGCACAGCGGCGATACGTGGACGGTTGATTAGGCAACTTCCACGATCATGCACGCATGCCTTCCGCATTAATTGTCACCGAGTTTGGGTCGCTCAATGGCGGTGAACGATCACTTCTGGCCGTTTTGCCCGCGCTGCTGCAGGCTGGCTGGACGTTTGATGCACTGGTCCCGCCGCAAACGGCCCTGGAACAATCATTCATTCGACTGGGTGTCCGGCCACACCCGTTTGACTTGAACGATGCCGCTGGCAAACGCAAGTCGCAGTCGGACATTCGTGAATTGATTCGGATGGCGATTCAGACCACCGGGCCCCACCTGGTGCACTGCAATTCGCTGGCAGCCAGTCGGTTGGCGGGCCCGGTTTGTCAGGCCTTGCGCGTTCCCGCGGTCGGATACCTGCGCGATATCGTGAAACTCAGTCGCCAGGCGGTGGACGATTTGAACTGTCTTGATGTACTGGTCGCAGTGTCGCAAGCGACTCGCGAGTTTCATATCAAACAGGGAGCAGGAGATTCGCGGATCCACGTGGTTTATAACGGCATCGATCCCCATGAGTTTTTCCCCGGCCCCAAAACAGGCTCGTTGCATGACGAGTTGAAAATTGACCCGGCAAGTTCGATCGTGGCCTGTGTCGGACAAATTGGACTGCGCAAGGGGCTGGATACCTGGCTGGCTGCTGCGACACTAATCGCTCACGAGTTGCCCGAGACCCGGTTTGTGATTGTCGGGACCCGCCAATCGGGCAAGCAGGAATCGATCGATTATGAACAGTCACTGATCAGGCAATCAGCGACCGGCGTGCTGGGCGGACGCGTGCACTGGCTGGGAAACCGGGACGATGTGGCACACATCATGCGCGAAGCAACTCTGCTGATGCACTGCGCCAATCAGGAACCGCTTGGTCGTGTCCTGTTGGAAGCTTTTTCCAGCGGGCTGCCGGCCGTTGCGACCGATGTGGGTGGCACGCCCGAGATCTTTGCCCATCCATCAATCGCGGATTTGCTGTGTGCTGCCGGTGACCCTGAATGCATGGCAGCCGCCGCCATTGGCTTGTTAAGCGATTCGCAGCGTTACCAGTCGGTATCACAGCGAATTCGCGAGATAGCCATAAAAAAGTTTTCCATGACAGGGTGTGCCGGGGAATTGCTGGACATTTTTGGGTCCCTGACTCAAACCACGCTCTGAAATGCGGGATATCTGATCACCGTGTGCCGTCGCTCTGCTGCGATTTGACGGCGTGTCGATTGAACTTTTGCCTGTCACTTGCCAAAATCAAGTTGGCCTGTCACTTGCCAAAACCAAGTTGTCATCGCGTCGATGATTGCTTCTCCTCCTGTCCACGTCTTACTGGAATAGCCATGACGGTCGAATCGGGTGCCCAATATCTGGACCTGCTCGAAAAAAGTCGCTTGCTGGATGACGCGACGCTGCAGGGCATCCGCCAGCAATATGCTGATGTGGAGGACCCCCGTGCGCTGGCCCGCAACCTGGTTGACAACGGCATTCTTACCGAATGGCAATCACGTTTTTTGTTGTCCGGGCGTCACAGGTTGATGATAGGGCAATACCAGTTGCTGGAACGCTTTTCCAGGCAGAACCTGGGCGATCGTTTCCTCGGACGTCACCGCCAGCTGGACCGGCAGGTGGACGTTTATCTCTTTCCGCCCAACACGGACGCGAATAAGGAAGAGTTCAGTAAGTTTCTGGAAGAAGCCGCCCGTGTTGCCGGGCTTGATCATCCGCACCTGATGCATCTGTACGATATCGACCAGGAATCGGGCCGGTATTACCTGGTCTTCGAGCACGACGACGGGGACTCATTGCGAAATACGCCGCAAGGCAGTTTCAACGCCCGTCAAATTGCCGGCATTATGGAACAGTCGCTGGATGCGATCGGGTACGCCCATCGAAACGATATTCTGCACGGCAAGCTTGATGCAACACAAATCCGCGTTGATACCAAAGGCAAGGTTTGTCTGCGCAATATCGGTCTGGCCAATCTGCTGGACCGATTGCATCAGGCCAACAGGGAACAGGATGAATTCGGCGTTCCTCCCCAGGCTATCGACGACGTCGTGGCGTTGGGAAAGGTAGGCCGTTCCCTGCTCCAGCGGCATGTCGGCGCAGCGTTAACGGACAGCGACAAGGCGCTGGCCAAAATGATGGATGACTTGTCTTCATGCCATGCTGACGCGTCTGTAACGCTTGATGCCTCTCACCGCGCATTGCAAGACTGGATTCAGAATCATGATGCGGCGCAGGCAAAATCACAGCCTGCGACCTCGCCGATCGCGACCCACGCTGCCGCAACCGGTGCGGCGACGGCAGCGAAAGCAACCGGAGGCAAGGTCAAGCCGGCGGCCGCAGCGGCGACGCGTCAACCCAACAAGACACCGCTGATCGCGGCGATGGCTGTCGCGGGGTTGCTGGT
Organism: uncultured Pirellulaceae bacterium; assembly: GCA_947258905.1. Classification (GTDB taxonomy): domain Bacteria; phylum Planctomycetota; class Planctomycetia; order Pirellulales; family Pirellulaceae; genus CAJQPP01. The sequence continues at coordinate 12,823 of CAMYKF010000316.1, forward strand.
GCTGGTCGGTGGCGGCTACTTGCTTGTTAACGTGCTGGGAGGAGGCGACGCCGGGCAACAGGCAAAAACTGGCGACTCCAGCGGCCAGAAACAGCAGGCCATCAACCAGTCGCAAACAGAATCGGGCAATGGCGGATCGTCCATCGATACGGCGGCGAAACGATTTGATTCGTCCGGGCAAGACGATGCGGCGGACCCGGCACCTCAGCCAGCCGACGACTCGAAGACCGGTTCCGATGCAAGTCAAACGACGGGCGAAATTGCCAGACCGGTCGAAACGTCTGCCGAGACGCCTGCCAAAACTGACGCCACGCCCGAAACTGATGTCGTGGCTCAGGCACCTCAGGATGAGGCAAATGCACGCGAAACCACAATGCCAGCCGCCGCGGGCAACGTTGTATTTCCGGGGGCCGGGGGGCTCCCGCTGGTGGACTGGGGTGACGCGGAATCACATGTCGGCGACGAAGCAGTTGTTTTTGGAAAAATTCGCAGCGTGGGAGACTCCGGTCCTTTCCGATTTCTGAACTTTACTGCGCGACGAAGTAATAGCTTTACGATTGTCATTGACTCGCGAAAATACGAGATTTCGGCCGGCGAATTGCGCAAGTTATACGATGAAAAGAACGTCCTTGTGCGAGGGAAAATTGAACTTTACGAGCGCAACCAGACGCCGCAGATCGAGGTCACCGGGCCGCACCAATTGCGAATCATCGACGAACTGCCCGAGCCGGGCCAGCTGGTGGCCGGAGGCAGCAGTACCCTCGGCGGGACTGACACAACTCCCGGGACTTCATCATCGCCAGGCGGAACAGGGGCTTTTGATCTGCTGGGCAAGTCGCTGGCGATTCCTTCACTTGACCGCAACGATCCCGATTTTGGAAAAACACCAATCGGTAAATTGCAGCTGGGTGAGAATCCGCTGGGCATGTTCCTGACCGTACCGGATGAGGCCTCGAATCGCCCGCTGGCACTCGAATTGCAGCGTGACGAAAGCACCAAACGACGCTGGGAAGTCTTATACACGCCGCGGAGTCGCAATAATGACGCCAGCGCACAATCGGTGGGCGAGTTTCTGCTGGAAGGCGAGGAACTGTTTTTTCAATGGACCGAACGGGAAGAGATCGATCCTGAAATTAACGCGTTGCGGAATTGTCTGCTGGAACTGAAAACGCCGGATGCATCCAAAACGGTAATCCTGAGGGCGCCTGCAACGGTTCCGGCCATTGTCCTGGATGCCAAAAAGCCGCAGTTTCGCGAACGCCTGGAAATCCGTGATCTGCCTCGTGCAGAATCCATCAGTGTTCAGATTGTCGAGTTGCCCAGGGACGAATTCGAGGAGCAATTCACGCCCCAAAATTACGATCTGAATGTGGATCAGCCCGAGATGGCAATCTTTTTCAATACGGTCGAAGAACGGCGATTTTTCCGACTGTGGCATTCGGCTGATATCGGCAATTCGATTCGACTCGAATCAGCGTTGCAAATCAACGCGCCGGATACGCCGCTGTACAATCGGGCGTCTTTGCGGCGACTCAATGATATGCTGTACGCCGAGCAGGCACGCATCAGCCAGTTGAACATCGACGCCCAGGCCTGGCAGGCTCCCGATGGACAAAAACGCGACCACAACCGTCGCAAAAAGGAAATTTCCGCCCGGCTGGACATCGTCAACGCCCAGGTCGAAGCGTATGAGTTAGCCAAGCCGGTGGCCGAACGTCTGTTGAATCGCGAACTGCATTATCGAATCTTCTTTAGCATCAACGGTATCGAGTTCGATTTGGCGGTCAGCGGCGCGGCAAGCGACGAGAGCGACTAGAGGGCATTTCAAAACCGGGTTTGAAAGTTCGTCGTCCCGCCGTGAGGCGGAATGGGTCACGATGCCGGCTATTTCGCTGACGCAGCCACGTTCGAAAGGACGCAGCTGGCCCGCAGTGTAGCGGCTTACCAGCGCAGCCGCCGTTTACGTCTGCAGCGTCCGGGTTTCGGAAGCGATGGACGGCGGGTCCTTATCCGGTCCATGCGTCTCCGGAACGGCGTCATTATCGATGTCGAACCAGTCCGGGTTGAACTGAATAAACCCGCTTTGCATGGGCAATTTGGATTTCTGAATCGCCAGGCGGGTGGTGAGTGCCACGACCGCGTCGGCCAGGGCCACCTGACTGTCGCAGCGCGGTTTCACTCCGGGGTCGTTCTGGCGAATACACCACGCCCAATGTTCGATCTCCTCGCGATACCCGCGACTGACATCGCCAGCAGTCGATTCAGCGGCAATGGCCGGCGCCGGATCACCACTGGCCGAAGTATCCAGGGCTGCCGCACCGGCATCACCCTTGACCCCGACTTTTACATTGGTGTTGCCGTTAGGGTACAACATGGCTTCCTTTTCTCCATCCAGGAACAACGTTGCTCTGGTTCCCATGACGAATTCGCCGTAACCACCAAAGTTGTTTCCGTTGATCGATGAATACGTCACAACGATTTTCTTGTGCTTGTCATCGCCGTAGCCGGGAATCGGGTGGTCGGGCGAGGGCACTTGATTGATCCTGTCGTAATAGCCGACTTCGAAATCGTAATCGTAACCCTGGCCGGGATATTCAAGCATGCAATACACATGATCGTCGGCATCACGATCGCCCGGGAACAGATGCCGGCCGCCCACGGCATGCACGGTCAACGGATGGACATGGTGGTCAACTTTCCGGCTGAGCGCGGAAATGAAGATGCTGGCCGCGTCCAGTTGGTGGCTGCCCAGTTCCGCCATCAACCCGCCGCCGGTGCGATCCCACAGACGCCAGCGCACCAGTTCTTCCAGGGCACTGCGGACTCGTCCATCGCGGTAAACGTTTTCGTTGTCCTGGTATCCATGCCGGGCGGCATCCACCGTCTTGTCCTGATCCCAGCTGGTCCACTGAGCGATTTTATGCCGCAGAATTTTCGAATCTGCGGGGCTGGCTTTGGGCAGCGCGGCAACCATTTTGTCCAGCTGTTCGCGTATCTTATCCACTCGCGATCCATCGCGTGTAAATTCGCCTCCGGGAATCGCCTGGGCCCACGAGTCGGCGCCGGGCAGGTTGTTGCGGTGCCACTGGGCACGAATGTGATGTACTTCGCCCAGCAAGCCCCACTGGATCATATTGATTGCGTTGTCGTACAGGATGTTGTAGTGCCGCTGGTGCCCCACGGATAACTGGCGTTTCTCACGCTGTGCCATGCGAGCCATCAACTTGCACTGGGCAATATTGTGGGCCATAAGTTTTTCGACGAGCACATGTTTGCCTGCCGCCATGGCTTCAATGGCCACCACCGCGTGCAAGTGCAACGGCAATGCAATGATGACGGCTTCGATCGATTTGTCGCGGAGCACATCGCGATAATCATTGGTTACCAGCACATGCTTGCGGGCCTCGTCTTCGCTGGACCAGCCAAACACGCTCATCAGGCCGGGTCGGGCCTTGAGCGCATTGGGAGTGGCCCAGTCGCCATGGAATGCGCGGTGGATGCTGGAAGGACGGATGTCGCAGACGGCGGCGAGTTCCACATAGTCCGGGTTCATGGCACCGATCAGCACATTTCCCTCATCACCGGTTCCAATGACGGCCACACGAACCGGACGATTGGGTCGTGAATAGCCGAAATACATGGCTCCGAGTCCCGCCGCAGCGGCTCCGCCGGCGATCGTCGCCTTGAGAAAATCACGACGCTGTATCTGGTCCATGGCGGTAACCGCCGAGTAATAGTTCTCGCGGCCAACTTCGCGTTGTTCAGCACTTAATTCCATGGCTTTATTCCTCGTCGACAGTCTGGGCAACCCTTTGTCGGTCAGGTCGCCCCAAAAAATAGTCCAGTCCGCCGAATCGTCCGGCTCCCGTTGCAAATACAACGAACAGACTCGCGATTTCGACCCATTGATACCAGGTGTTTTCCGATCCAATTACCCAAAAAGGCTGGGTTGCCACCACGCCCAGAAACAAGGCCATCCCGGCCACCGCCGCAAATCGGGTGAACAACCCGATAATCAAAAGCACACCGACGGCCGCGTCGAACCAGGGCAAGGCCGTGTCGATGATGTGTTGAGGCGACCAGCGCAAGCCGCTCAGCAAAGGCAACGGCCGATGCAGCCAGGGACGTGACAGGTGCAAACGGTCTTCGGCAGTCTTGCCCGTTTGATGTACTTCATTAATACGCAGTTCAAGTTCATTCCACACACTTTCAATTTCT
>CAMYKF010000317.1 GCA_947258905.1 uncultured Pirellulaceae bacterium
TGTGCGTATCCCGAAGGCGAGCAGGGATATAATCTGGCGCGCATGGTATCGATTGGAGCCGGACTCGATTTGCCAGGCGTTACGGTAAATCGCTTGTGCGCCAGTTCGCTGGAAGCGGCTGCGATGGCCGCGACTCGCATCCAGTGTGGCTGGGATGAACAGATTGTTGTTGCTGGTGTCGAATCGATGAGCCGCATTCCCCGCCGCGGTAGCAACTTTTCCGAGTCCGACTCCATCAAGCAGACTTACCCCCTCGCCTACGTGCCCAACGGGACGACGGCGGAAAGAGTGGCAAAAAAATATCCACACATCACCCGCGAACGACAGGAAGACCTGGCGGCAAAGAGCCACGAAAACGCCGGCAGCGCCTTCGAGCAGGGAAAGTACGCGAGGCAAATCCACCCGTTTTTGATCGAACGTGACGAGTTCATCCGTTTGCCCGTTAATCGGGAAAAGATGGCCAGCCTAACTCCGGCGTTTGACGAGGCGGGAGTAGTCACCGCGGCCACCAGCTCGCCACTGACTGACGGTGCCACGTGCGGTGTCGTGCTGGACGATGATCGGGCCCGCCAGTGCGGAGTTGCACGGGGCGTTGAAATCATTGACGCGGCCGTCGCGCACGTACCGCCGGAACTCATGGGCATGGGCCCGGTGCCGGCTACGCAAACACTACTGCGGCGAAACGATCTGTCGGTAGACGACATCGCGGTATTTGAAATCAATGAAGCGTTTGCCATTCAGGTTTTGGCCTGCATGGAAGAACTGGGGATTCCTGCTGAAAGCGTCAATACCTGGGGTGGCGCGATGGCGCTCGGGCACCCCCTGGGCGCAAGTGGTCTGCGTCTTTTGATCACCGCGCACGATCGATTGCTGGCCGAGCACGATCCCGGATCGTACGGCATCGCCACGTTGTGCGTCGGTGGCGGACAGGGCATGTCGATGCTTGTCAGGAGCTTTGGTTGACGCCTTGTCTTTCTGACCGACACACTTCTGCCTTGGAAATTCCTGTTGGATATTCTGCGGTTCCAATCCCATACCGGGAATATCCAATGTCAGTTGTTCCAAAAAACCATCAATTTGAACTAAGCCGCAGGCGCAAGCTTCGGGGTTCGCTGGGGAAACGCCGCCTGAAGGACTCGACGCCAGCGCGGTCGGCACAGTTTCGGCTCAGTTCCTGGAACGACTGAATGTCGAACCGCAGAAGTAGCAAGGTAAATCGTTCCCGTCCGGAAACCAGCTCGCCATGTATGACCGTCCGCTGTTTCGCGACGTCAGTTCTATCTTCGGTCTCGTGCCGAGCGGATCATTTCAAACGGATCCCCGGCCTGTGGCCGTCGAACACGTCAACAGCTCCCTCAAGTCCATTTAGCGCTTCGTGACTGCCGAAAAAGGAATCGTGTTCTCCCACCAGCAGCTCGGGATGACGCTCAAACGCACTTTTGCTAATTAGCGGATTTTCGGCAACATATTTGTGATCGGTCAGCGGGCGTTGCCGAACCACGTCGTCGAACATGCTGCCGGCGATGGGAGCCATCGGCACGCCAAGGTCCTGAGGCATAAAATCCACCGGGTTGTTGCGGCCGAGCAATCCGATGTTGCCCGAGCGAATCTCGTTCGCGGAATATCCCAGATGAGCCAGTCGCCGATGGTGGGTCTCGGTTACGACGTGCTCCGGGTCTTGCGCACGACGCAGCTGCCGAAACAGGTCATTGGCGTATTTCATTTCCTCGAGCAGTTCCTCGCCGGTACGAAATCCGGAAACGACGTGGAAAATCTGGCCGGCATTCGTCATAAACAGCACTTGCACATTTTGCCGGCCCGCGGCAAAGCCACATGGACCGGGTGAATCGGATGGCGCATGAGAAAAGGACTGGCCCGCCGACTCGTCACCGGTGGTATTGGTGAAAGTCGCGACAAAATCTTCATTAAGGGCTTGCTGCAATTTGGGATGGGAGAACGACACGGTTCTCATGCGGTGCCCGGCACTTCACATGAATCCGTTCAGGTCGCCCAGTACCCGCAACCAGAATACGGGCCGATCCAGCATATCCTGATTGGCATTGCTTTCATTAACGACCTGTTCCACTGGATACCAGCGGATCGATTGCCAGACAAACTCGGCCGCGGAATCGTCCGGCGGACTTTGTACGGCCGGTGACAACGCGTCCAATTCGGGGTCGCGTGTTTGCCCCGCCACTTCGTTTTCCAGACGGCTCAGCTGTTTCTCGATAAAGCGCCAATCCCGGCGACTCAAATGCTCCTGGTCGATCATCCAGGTCTCGTCGTTCCGGCCCCGCAGAGTCACGATCCCGTTTCGCAGATTCACCAGCCGGGCGCGGACCGCCTGGTTCGTTTGAGTATCGGTCCAGCGACGCAGTACCTGTCGCGGTCCAAAATCCTGAGCGGGCAGGGAGGCAGCCGCCATTCCGCAAACCGCCAAAATGCCCAACAATTGGATGACTCGAACACGGCGTCGATGTATGGTCTTCATGTTCAGTTCCTGGTCCCGGGAATTCCCCGCTTGTTTGGTCGCAGGGACCGGCGGCACGTCACGGCCAAATCCAAAATTTTTTCGAACAACATTGCGATGACCAACTGCGTCCTGATGATCCGCCCCGCGAATTTCGGGTTCAACGAGGAAACGGCCGGCAGCAATGTCTTCCAGCAGGAAATGTCCGGTGCCGACGCCATGGCGATATCCAGTCGGGCTGTACAGGAATTTGACAGCGCCGTGACCACGCTGCGGGCGGCCGGTGTCCAGGTCATCGTCGTCGAGGACTCGCCGGATCCGGTCAAGACTGATGCGGTCTTTCCCAATAACTGGATCAGCACGCACCCGGACGGTACGGTCATTACCTGGCCTATGGCCAGTTCCTCACGGCGTCAGGAAATCCGGGCTGACATTGTCGAAGAACTGCAAGACCAGTTCGTCGTGACCGATTGGTGGCGATTGCATGAGGAAGCACCGGACGGCCAGTTCCTGGAAGGTACCGGCAGTCTGGTGCTGGATCATGAACATCGCCTTGCCTGGGCCTGTCACAGCCCGCGAACCAGCCAAGCGCTGGTCAATCAGTTTTGTGACCGCATGGGATTTCAGCCCGTCCTGTTTGATGCCACGGATCGTCAAGGGACGCCGATCTATCACACCAACGTAATGATGGCGGTTACCGGCCGGCTGGTAGTGATTTGCCTGGACTGCATTGCGGATCAGACCCAGCGTGACACCGTGGTGCAGCGAATTCAGGCAACAGGCAAATCGATCGTCGAGTTGACCTGGCCGCAAATCGAGGCGTTCGCGGGCAACTTGCTGCAAGTCGCCGGGGAGAATGATCAACCCTGTGTGGTCATGTCCAGCGCTGCCCGTCGGGCACTCCATCCGCAGCAACTGCGAAAGATCGAAGAGGAATCAGAGATTATCGAGCTGGCAATTCCGACGCTGGAAACGTGTGGCGGAGGCAGCGTCCGTTGCCTGCTGGCCGAAATTTATTTGCAGTCTCGCAACGGCTAGAAACGTCCCGGCGCTGCCAATTTTCAATTTTCAATTTCCGTAGTTCCAAAAAGCCGGCGATGTGAACTGAGCCGAAGGCGCTAGCCGGCGCGAGCCTCGGGTTTCTCGGGGAAACGCCCCCTGAAAGACCCGACGCTAGCGCGTTCGGCTCAGTTTTTGGAACTACTGAATTTTCAATCATCACCCCTCCCGCTCATCCGGCTCTCGCCGCGCCGGGATTCTCCCCCCAGGGGAGCACCCTGAAACGACGCTAGCGCGTTCGGCTCAGTTTTTGGAACTACTGAATTTGCAATCATCACCCCTCCCGCTCATCCGGCCTGCTCCCGGCGAGCCCGGATTCTCCCTCGTGGGGAGAAGGAGTCAGGTTACCCAACCAACTCGACCGTTTGCGATTGGCTTCGCGCTGCTTCCAGACAAGCATCCATGACTTGCTGAGTCTTCAGTGAAATCTCGGCCCAGTGTTCGTCGGGCTGCCCGCCGAGAGCCAGCTGGCTGAAGTTGCGGAACAGGTTGGTCTCCTCGGAATTCTCCGTACTGTTGCCGCTTTCGGCGATCGTCACGCGACGACGGTGATCGATCATGGAGAAATCACAGCCGTCCATAATGAAATCGGCGTTGGAGACTTCAAATGACGTTTCATCACCGACATACGGCAACACGAAGTCGTTAACGTGCACATAGCCCCGGTCGCCGCTGAGATTGGCCCACTGTTGATGATGCGTGATGAAACTACAGTAGAAACTGGCGGAAACATCACCCGGGAAGAGCAGTTCGGCCGAAAATTCGACGGGAACCGGGCCGGGGCTGCCGTCACGCTGCCGCTCGGTCAATATGTTGGCTGTAATCCGTTGCGGCATCTGCCAGTTCACCGCCCAGAGTGCAAAACGGATGCAGTACCAGCCCAAATCTCCCAGGCATCCCTGCGGCTCCAGCGAACTATCCAGACGGATATCGGAAGCGAACCATTCTTCATCTGCGCAGAAACTGAACTGGCAGGCTATGCGTTTCAGTTTCCCGATGCTGGTTCCGTCGTTGAGGGTGCGGCGAAGCTCTTCCAACCGCTGCGTGTGCATGTACATCACACCGTCCATAAACTGGACGCCATTGGCGCGGCAGGCGGCGATCATCTCCTGCACATCACTGGCACTTGCCGCACACGGTTTTTCGCACATGACGTGCTTTTTAGCTTCGGCGGCCGCGATCACATACTGTTTTCGCAAGCCTGTCGGCAAGGGAATATAAACCGCATCAACCGAGTCGGAATGGATCAATTCCAGATAATTGTCGAAGGCCTGCGGTCGCTCTTCGAACGGACACAGCCGCTGGCATTCGTCGATAAAGTCGTTGGCACGTTGTTGATCGCGACTGGAGATGGCCGTGACAATTCCGTTGCCTGATTTCCTGATGGCCTGCCAGTTCTTGTGGCCGATCTGGGCAGTGCTGATGAACCCCCAGCGCAATGGAGCCATAACGAAGTTCTCCTGTGGCAATTTGCAGTGACGCGATCCGGCCAACTAGTGCAGCAAACGACAATTGGTGTTCCATGAAGACAAAAGTCGACCCAGTTTAAACCACCCTCCCTCTGGG
>CAMYKF010000318.1 GCA_947258905.1 uncultured Pirellulaceae bacterium
CGTCGCCGTCAAGATGATCCTCGGCGGCCAACTGGCTTCCGAGGAGCAGGTGCAGCGTTTTCTGATCGAAGCGGAAGCGGCCGCCAATCTGAATCATCCCGGGATCGTGCCCGTCTACGAATTCGGTCAGCATGAGGATACTCATTACTTCTCCATGGGCTTTGTCGACGGGCCAAGTCTGGCCGACTATGCGACCGACAACCCGCTGGACGCACAGGAAGCCGTCGCACTGGTCCGCAAGCTTGGTGAAGCTGTCGCCTATGCGCACGAGCATGGCGTCGTGCATCGGGATTTGAAACCCGCCAATATTCTGCTGGAACACGGCACCGAACCGCGTATCACGGATTTTGGACTGGCCAAGAAATCCGACGCAGATGACGGACTGACCAAAGCCGGCTCCATCATGGGCTCTGTTTTCTACATGTCGCCCGAACAGGCGTCGGGCAAAATCGACCAGATCGGGCCGGCCACAGATATCTATTCACTGGGTGCCGTTCTCTACAAACTGTTGACCGGCCGGCCCCCCTTTCAGGCCGCGGGCGTTATGGAAACGATTCGTCAGGTCACGGATCACGAGCCGGTCCCGCCACGACGACTCAATCCACGAATCCCCAAAGACCTGGAGACCATCTGTCTCAAGTGCCTGGACAAGGATCCGGCTCGTCGTTATGCGTCCGCCGATGCCCTCGCCGACGATCTGCAGCGGTTTCAGGAAGGCCGACCCATTGAGGCACGTCCGATCAGTCGTGCCGCGCATCTATGGCGCTGGTGTCGACGTAACCCGTTACCGGCCGGTCTGTCCGCGGGGTTGGCCATTGCGTTACTGGTCGGCGTATTCGTCGCGACGACGCTATACAACCGGGCCCAGTCCGAACATCGTCGAGCCCAGGACCAGCAGCATACCGTGCAAGTCGTTTCCAATATGGTGCTTAAGAAATCGCTCGATGAAACGGAAGCATGGATGCGGGGATTCTTCCAGCCGGTTGAGCAACAACTGCGAGTTGCCAGTTCATGGGGCGATCAGGGATTGCTGGCGACTGATGATCCGCAGGATCTCAATCAACTGCTTGTGCCCTTGATCGAGAACTTTCCGCAGATTTCCTCCATAATGGTGGCCGATGATCGCGGCCGCGAGCATATGTTGCTGTGCGTGGAACAACGGGGACCGGAAGCTCAACTGGTGTCTCGGCAATGGCGCTGCCGTCTGACGCAAAGGGATGAACGGGGTGACGAGGTCACCTGGATCGAGTGGAGTGATGAAGATCCGGGCCCTGAGGAATCCCGCGCGCAATTGCCCGACTATGATCCGCGCAGACGGCCCTGGTATCAGGGTGCCATTGCACCGCCGGCCGATGCCGTTTCGTCCTCGGATACGTATACCCCGATTCACTGGACGGTTCCCTACGTGTTTTTTACGACGAAGGATCTTGGTATCACTGCTTCCGTTCCTTTTGGCGACCCCGATCAACGCGATCAGGTTGTGGCTGCCGACGTGCTGTTGGCCGATATCACACGGTTTACCAGTAGCAAACGCCCCACGCCCAATGGCAGCGTTCTGGTGCTGACCGACCAGCAACAGTTGATTGGCCTGCCGGCCATGCGGCAATTTACCAATGCCAATGACTGGAAACAGGCATTCCTCAAAACGCCCGCAGAGCTTGGCCTGACCATTGCGGCCGATGCATCGAGCGCGCTGTCGTTTGGGGATCAAGGCACCATGCAGATCAGCCAGTTTCACAGCGACGGGCAAGCATGGTGGGTTGGTGCGCGACCATTTATTCTCGGCAACCGCCAAGTGCTATGGATCCTTGTTACCATCCCCGAGTCTGATCTGCGCGATGATCTGACCGCGATTGGCCGGGACTAGAGCTATTTGCGGGATAGTGTTCGCTTAATCCAGCACATGCACGATACAGAGGTCGTACCTCCGGAAGGACCATTAGAAGTCCGGAGCTGGAGGTGGTTTCAAAACGGCAGGCGAGTCCCGGCGCGCCGGGACTCGTTTTGCTCTGTTTTCTCGGTCTCGGAGAGACCGAGCTACCGCAGGAAACTGGTTTTTAAACCACCTCCAGCCGACCGCGCCGATTCGCCCGACAATCCTGCTGCCGCACATGTCCACGTTCCCCGGTGTCACGATTTCGGCTACGTACGCCTGCGAATACCGGCAATCCTGGTCGGCACAATGTTTGCAACACTGCGCGGTTGCTTTACTTCAGGTTGTTGATGCGGGATAGGGAATTGATATCCTTCAACGCTCATTGCTGCTGGTGCAAAACCATCTTGGTCGTGATGGCCATCGGGTTTTGGCCGGCTCATCCCCATCGGCTTTTCGGACAGGAATCTGCCGCAGACCAGTCAGCAGAAACGCAACAGGAAGATGCGGATTCTCTGCTGGAGCAACTGGCGCGCGAAGGAATCACCCAGTCAGACCTGGAATCATCGACGGCGGTCATGCAGGACCTTGTCGAAGGTCACATCAGCGAAGAGCAGGCCCGTTCGCGTTTGGTCAAGCTGGCCGATGGCAAGCTGACCCTGTTTTTATCCAGCCAGCTATTTCGGCATTTCTTCCAGCGAGCGGACCCCGTCGACTTCATCGATTCCCTCCAAGCACGCGGCTTCAGTACATTGCGACTGAGGGAGTTGCAGTCCTCGATCAATTTCTATTTTCGCCCGCACACCGAGACTCGCATGGCGCAATGGGAGTTCCTTTCCAATACCCTTTTTATCCCGGTGGAATTCTGTGAGCCAGGTACGAACAAGATTCGCTCCGACCTGCAGCCGCATGAGATCAATACGCTTGTTCATGAACTGGACCATGCCGAAAAGGATCTACGTTACGACTTGTTGCGAATGCGTGGCAGGAGTCTGCTGGATAAGATTCACGCGGGCATTTGCTGGGGTGCCATCTTCAGCCTGTGTGGGCTGATCCTCGCAACCTTCCTTGGCAACCGCCATCGACTGCCGCGATTTCGATCACGCCCGGACCAGCAACGGAAAAACCGCCTGGCATTCCTGACGCGCCCGCAAATCTCCCTGGGTATCCTGACGGGGTCGGTCGCCATCGGTGTTCTCGTGGCGTTGATCTTTCACCTGTTGGTGCCGGCCGAGTTCTCGGATCTGAGGAAAATGGAACGGGAAAACCGGACTCAAATCCGGCGAATCGGCGAGATCATCAATGCCAATCCATTGCAGGCTGTGGATGACGAAACGGCCAACGTGGCAGAGCAATTGACTCTGCCCTTTCGCATCCGCGGAACGATCGGCTGGGGCGTGCTCGGTTTGCTCGGCGGTGCCGCTATCGGGCTGCTGCTGGGATGGCTGGGTCTGGGACCCCGGCTGCTCGGAGATGCGGGAATATTCAAGACGTTGAGCTATCCCTGGGCGATGGCGGTAACCTGCGGGCTGATTGGCATGCTGGGACTGGGGATCTTTGGTGCCTGGCAAACCAGCCGCTTCGGGAAATTCAGGGCGTGGGAGATTTCGGCCTACTACTCCGGTGATTGTGTCCAGCAAATCCTCGAAGCCCAAAGGGATATTACCTTTCACAACACCAACCTCCTGTATGGACTGTCGCCGGAAGACCTGGAAGTTCTGCAACAGCTTGACGAGCAGGGCCAAATGCAACTGTTGTTACCGGCTCGCATGTACCATCCGCCGTCCGGCGAACCCGATTTGGGTGAAAACTCGCTAGCGCAACTGAAGCCCGACTTTGCCGGCCGGTTTCAGGAGTTTGGAACAGTGAAACCGGGTTTT
>CAMYKF010000319.1 GCA_947258905.1 uncultured Pirellulaceae bacterium
GCTACGATCCAGCACTCCCACAGCGGGCGGTGCGGACAGAGAACCGCGACAACCGGAATTTTCGTTGGTGACGTCATGACTGTTGCAAATCGTTTCGGCGTTGTCGTTTTACAACATGCGTCAACAAATGTTGACGAATTTCAACACAAGGGCTTGCCCACGGGTCTCAACAGGGTACGTTTTCGCGACCACTCGGTGCGGCGTCGCCACTTCAGGCCGTTCCGCCCTTCCTTTTGTCGTGGAGTTGCTCCAATGAAAAACTTGATACTGAGTCTGGCAATCGCCTCAATCTTGTGCGCTACGGCAGGTTGTGCCGCCGGCGGCGGTTTGTGTAGTTGGTGGCGCAACAAACACAACAACAACGGGTGCCAGCCGGCCCTCGAACCCAGCTACGGATTCGGTTCCCAACAACCATGTGCCACCGGTAATTGCGGTGGTGTGACTCAGGGTACGGGTTACATGAATGACAGTTTCATTCAAAATGATCCGTATATGAGTGGATCGAACATTGGCGGTGCTACCATTAATCCTCCTGTGTTTGATAATTACTCGAATCCGAGTTATGGCAGTACAATCGTTCCTCCCGCTTCCAGCGGAATTATGCCCGGTCCGAGTAACGGCAACTAAGTCGGCGGACAGGCCACGGCGGCGCCGCTAATCCGGCACGCCCGATATCCGTTGTGCCGTTGAAACAAGCCGCAAAACCTGAACAGCCGGATTTGCCGGTGAAGTTCAGAACACTCCGCGTGTTTTCCAGGCGTCCTGCGACCGGAACAGCTAAAATACAGATACATCAGGTCGCTGGTCGATTTGACCGGCGACCTTTTTTTATTTAGCTCTGCCCGGCGTACCCCATGATTGACTCCCTGACGAAAAGATTTTTGGCATTGTCTGTCGCCACGCTTGGCAGCCTGATCTGGCTGGCAGCCTGTCCCGCCTGGGCCGCGGCTCAGGAAACAGCTCCTTCGCTAAACGATGATGCGGCACCGGCGGTCGCTACCAATGCCGAGCAAACCGAAATCCAGAGGATCTGGCGTGTCGGCGCAAACATCCAGGCTCCCGCCCGTCCGGTCTCCGGCCTGCTGGTGACGTTTCCCATCCCCACGGACTGGCCGGAACAGCACGTCAACCTGTATCAGGAAGAAGTGCCGACCGAAGTGGGACGCGCGGACTTTCGCGTCTCCGATGGCGTGAAACAAATGGTGGCCACGATCCCTCGCATCGAAGCCGGGCAAACCGTGGAAATTCACGTGTTGATGGAGATCACCGTACGTGGCATCTCCTATCCCGAACGAACGGATCACCTGGTGATTCCACCGCGACCCCCGCGCGACATCCGTCTGTACCTCAACCCCAGTCCGCTGATCAATCACCGGGATCGCAGTGTCCGCAAACAACTCAACGAAATCGTTGAGGGAATCGACTCGCCCTGGGAACAAGTGCGGGCTATTTACGATTGGGTGACGCTGGAAATCGAAGTCAACAAGGAGAGCGAATTGCTGGGTGCCGAAGGTGCGCTCGACGATTTGACGGGCCATCCCGAAGATCTGGCCAACGTGTTTATCGCCCTCTGCCGCGCTCACAAGGTACCGGCACGCATGGTCTGGGCCGACAACGGCGAATATGCCGAGTTCTATTTGCAGAACGACCAGGGCGAAGGCCGCTGGTATCCCGTCGTACTGGAAGGCAAACCCGAATTTGGACAAATGACCAATCCACGGATCATCATCCAAAAAGGTGATAACATACGGGTACCGGAGAAAAAGCAACGACAACGCTTCGTTGTGGAGCATGTGCGTGGCCGGGGCGGCGGAGCCCGGCCCCGAGTGCGGTTCCTCCGCGACGTGCTGCCCTCTCGAGACGCCAAATAGTTTTCGTTTTTTCTGCCTGCCATGAGATTCATTGCTGCCCTGCCCTGTTGTTTGATCCTTGCCCTGCCGCATTGCTGTGTGGCCCAGGAGGAGCACTCGGCTGCGCAGGCGCCGCGGGTCGTTGAGCTGCCGCAAACCACCACCTGGAAATTCGGTGTCCGCCTGACCGGCAGCGGGCAAACCGATCGCATTCAGGTCACCCTGCCCGTCCCGGTCGCGTGGCCCGAACAAAACATTCGCATCGTTTCCATCGACTCCACCGACAATGTATCGGGCGCCAAGATCAAGGCGCTCGGTAACGACGCCAGCCAATTGTTTTTCAAGGTGCGAAGTCTGGGATCCGGCGAAACGGCTGAAGCCTCGGTTACCGTGGAAATCGAAAAACTCGAGTCGGTCGCGCCCGAGGATACTTCGGGGCTCCGTTTCGCCGCAGCGCCCAAAGGCTCGCTGCGTAAATACCTGACCCCAAGTCCGTTCATCGAAAGCAATGACCGTCGGATCAAGGAGTTGGCCGCTTCCCTGCCCGTCGATACCGACGCCCCGGCATGGGACCAGGTCAAATCCATTTATGAATGGGTCCGCGAAAACATCGAATACGAATTCGATACGGAAATTCGCAGCTGCCTGACCGCACTGGATGCTGGAAGCGGCGATTGCGAGGAAATGTCGTCACTGTTTATCGCTTTGTGCCGGGCTCGCGGCATTCCGGCCCGCGCCGTCTGGATTCCCGAACACACGTATCCCGAGTTCTATCTGGAAGATGCCGAAGGTAACGGCCACTGGTTCCCTTGCCAGTGCGCGGGGACCTATGCGTTCGGGCATATGCCGGAAGCCAAACCGGTTCTGCAAAAAGGCGACAAGTTCCGCGTGACCGGGCATCGGGAACCGCTGCGTTACATCCAGCCCACGCTGAAAGCCTACGGCGACAACCCGCGCTGGGAATGGCTTGTGCAACAGGTACCCAGCGAAGAAGCGGACGAGTGATGGCCGGAACGCAAAATGAAAATGCAGAATGCCGGTCGCAGCATGAATGTAGCTTCAATTTGCATTTTGCATTTTCAGTAGTTCCAAAAAACTATCATTTTTAACTGAGCCGAGGGCGCCAGCCTCGGGTTTCCCCGGGGTAAATGATCCATCAAGGACCCGACGCTAGCGCGTGCGGCTCAGTTGTTGGAACTACTGATTTTGCACTTTGCACTTTGCACTCGGCATGATTCGACCTGGGCTAACGCTTCTGAATCGCTCGCGCAATCTTGCGTCCCGTCACACTCATGGCCAGGTCATCGAGTTCGTTAATGTCGGCCCAACGAAGATCCTTTGACCTTCGCAATCGACCGCTCACATCGGTCGCTTCATAACAATCCAGCGTGATACGAAATCGGGTGACGGCATGACGAATCTGGCGAAACGGCTGATCGAGGCGAATCGACAATCCCGTGCGATCGCCGACCTGGCGGGCCAACTTCGCCCGCGTCGCCGACGGCGTTGAAGTGAATCGCGGGAAATCCCACAGTCCGCTCCAGTGCTCGTTCGGTCCGCACAACCGCACCACGACGCGTGTACCACGTCGAATCACCACGGCAGCTTGCTGCAGGTCTTCGTAGACCATGCCCCGCGTTCCCTTGTTCGGCAACGACTGCGGATCGCCCTGCTGAAAGGCCAGGCAGTGTCGGCTGACTGGACACTCAAGGCACCGCGGAGCACGAACGGTGCAGATTTCGCTGCCCAGTTCCATCAATGCCTGATTCAAATCACCGGGCCGCGATCGGGACACCAGTGATTCGGCGAACGACCACAACTCCTGCTGACCGGCACTCGTGGTGACGTCGCCATCGAAATCCAGCAGCCGGCTGTACACCCGAGCCGTGTTGCCTTCCAGAACCGGCCACGGCTGATCGTCAGCGATGGACAATATGGCGCCCGCGGTATAGCGTCCAATGCCCGGTAGCGCAATCACTTCATCAAAGGTATCCGGAAACTTGCCTTCGTGCCGATCGACGATGACCTGTACCGCTGCGTGCATTTGCCGGGCGCGCCGATAATAACCGAGGCCCTCCCACTGCTTGAGCACGTCCGCTTCACTGGCGTTGGCCAGCGTCGGCACGTCGGGAAATCGACGAATGAACCTGGGGAAAAATTCGACGACGGTAACGACCTGCGTTTGCTGTAGCATGATTTCGCTGACCCATGTCCGGTACAGCGACTTTTTTCTCCGCCAGGGCAGATCGCGGGCGTTCTGGTCGAACCAGTCAAGCAAACGGCGGCGAAAACGCGATCGGTCTGCGCTGTTTTGCACGAAATGGCGTCCAAAAGGTGATCGGTCATTCGGTTGTACGTGAGGAAGGCTTCCAGCCCGCGCCACGTTGACCATCAGGCCTTGATCACGAAATTGACCAGTCGATCGGGTACGACGATCACCTTGGCGACCGACGCACCGTGAATCAGTTTTTCCACACGGTCGTCGGCGCGGGCCATGGATTCCAGTTGCTGACGGTCAATGCCCCGCGGTACGTGAATCCGCACCTTGACCTTGCCGTTGATCTGCACCGGAATCTCGACTTCGTCATCAATCGTCAACTCCTCGTCGAACTGCGGCCACGCTTCATAGGCCAGCGTCGTGTCGTGTCCGAGGACGTGCCACAGTTCCTCGGCCAGGTGGGGAGCCATCGGCGACAACAGCAGCGTGAATTGCTCCATGATGGCCCGGGGACGCTGTTCCTGTTTGGTGAAATAATTGACAAATTCCATCAGGCGGGCGATGGCAGTGTTGAAGCTGAGTGAATCAAAGTCACGCGTCACGGCCTGAATCGTCTTGTGCAGTACTCGCAGTTGTGGCTTGATCGGTTCGTCATCGCTGACGGCCGGGGCCAGCGCGGGTTCCTCGGCGTCCTTGTCCACAATCATTCGCCAGGCTCGATCGAGGAAGTTGCGAATGCCATTGACCCCTTGCATGCTCCACGGTTTGGAAGCTTCCAGCGGCCCCATAAACATTTCGTACAGTCGCAGCGCATCGGCGCCGTAATCGCGGACAATTTCATCGGGATTGACAACGTTGCCACGGCTCTTGGACATCTTGTGCGCGCGGCTATCCACCTTGACCGACGAATCGTCCTTCAGCACAAACCCTTCGCCCTGTTTCTCCACATCATCCGGATCGACCCGCGTTCCGTCTTTGCGGCTGTATTCCACTTCGCCGAGGATCATGCCCTGGTTGACCAGCCGTTGAAACGGCTCGTCGGTGCTGACATAGCCACGATCGAACAGCACCTTGTGCCAGAACCGCGCGTACAGCAGATGCAGCACGGCATGCTCGGCGCCGCCGATGTACAGATCGACAGGCATCCACGCTTTTTCCTTTTCCGGGTCCACGAACTGTTTGTCGTTACGCGGGTCGATAAAGCGCAGGTAGTACCAGCAGGACCCGGCCCATTGGGGCATCGTGTTGGTTTCGCGACGGTAACGCTTGCCGTCGATTTCCACAAACAGCCAGTCCTCGGGTGCCTTGCCCAGTGGTGGTTCGGGTTTGCCATGCGGTTTGAAATCATCCAGATGCGGCAGGTCGACAGGCAGGTCCGCAGCATCGACCGCACGGATAACGCCGGTTGGATTTCCGTCACTGTCCAGTTCATGCAGGATCGGGAAGGGCTCACCCCAGAACCGTTGGCGACTGAACAACCAGTCGCGGAGTTTGTAATTGACGGCAGCGCGGCCGGTTCCCACTGATTCCAGATCCTCGACGATCTTGCGTTTGAAGCTGGCGGTGTCCAGACCGTCGTAGCGGCGTGAGTTGATGGCCCGGCCGTTGCCGCTGTAACAGGCCTTGCCAGCCAGCAGTGCTTCCTCGTCGACCGCCTCGCTGTCTTCAGGCTTGTAAACCGGGACGATGCGCAGCCTGAATTGTTGCGCGAACTCGAAATCGCGCTCGTCGTGCGCCGGCACGGCCATGATGGCCCCTGTGCCGTAGGAAGCCAGAACATAATCGGCGACCCACACCGGAATCCGTTCGCCATTGATGGGGTTGATGGCGAACGAGCCGGTAAACACACCGGTTTTGGTTTTAACTTGCTGTTGCCGTTCGCGTTCGCTTTTGCTGGCCGCCTGTTGACAATAGGCTTCCACTTCTTGACGCTGCTCGTCGGTCGTGAGTTGTTCAGCCAGCGGATGCTCGGGAGCGATCACCATATAGGTGGCACCATACAGCGTATCGGCGCGGGGGGTGGCGAACCAGTCTTCAAAAGCGTTCGGGTCGCCAATGAAAAAGTCGACTTCGGCCCCCGTACTGCGACCAATCCAGTCCGCCTGCAGCTTTTTGATGCCTTCGGACCAGTCGAGATCGGCCAGCGAATTCTCCAGGCGATCCGCATAGGCCGTGATCCTCAGCATCCACTGCTTCAGCGGGATGCGTTCCACGGGATGGTCGCCACGTTCACTTTTGCCATCCACGATTTCCTCGTTGGCCAGCACGGTGCCCAGTGCCGGGCACCAGTTGACGAGCTCATCCGACTGATAGGCCAGTCGGTGGCTGTCCACGTACCGGGCCACGGCCGCTTCGCCCTGTTGTTGCACTTCGTCGGGGATCGGCAGTTCAATGATCGGTCGCCCTTTTTGCAGTTCGCTGTCGAACCAGGTATCGAACAGCACAAGAAAGATCCATTGCGTCCAGCGAAAATACTCGACGTCAGTGGTGGCCAGTTCACGATCCCAATCGTAGCTGAAGCCCAGCATTTTCAGCTGGCGGCGAAACGTATCGATGTTTTGATCGGTTGATTCGCGTGGTGGTGTATTGGTTTTGATGGCGTGTTCTTCGGCGGGCAGGCCAAAGGCGTCGAAGCCCATCGGATGCAGCACACTCTTGCCCACCATGCGCTGGTAACGGCACACAATATCGGTCGCCGTGTAACCTTCCGGATGACCGACGTGCAGACCCGCGCCGCTGGGATACGGAAACATGTCCAGGACATACAGCTTGTCAGCGGGCGGCAGATCGGGGCAGGCAAACGTTTTTTCCCGTTCCCAAAAGGCTTGCCATTTCGGTTCAATCACACTGGGGTTGTAGCGGGGCATATGACTGCGTTTTCCTGGCGAACTCGGAAAGCGGAACACTGCCCTTGAGCGAATATTTGACAGTTCCGCAGCTTGTACAAGCCTTGCAGTTTATGCCGGGCAATTCCTGAAAAATCGGGCAACTGCAATTCTCGTCACTGGTAAAATGGGGGACAATCGACCATCATAACGGAGCGGTCGATTCAGGAATATGACAGTTCCCTGACGCGCCGGTTCGCCTGCTCATCCGCCTTCCAACCGGGCTCGGCGACACTTCGAAGGATCAAGGACATCACGCCTGACGGATCTTCCCGAATATGATCAAGAAAACCCCGCGCTTACGCCTCACGCAAAAAGAACGCAACATGATGCGGGCCGCCGCCCGCTTCAACGCCAGCGTGATGGATCATATTCGCCCGCTCGTCAAGGCCGGGACCCGGACCGTCGAAATCGATGAGGCCGTGCACCAGTTCACGACCGGCCACGGGCACGTTCCCGCGTGCCTCAACTACGCGGGTGACTCGATGCCGTTTCCCAGGAGCTGTTGTATCAGCGCCAACGAAGTGGTCTGCCACGGCATCCCGGGCAGCTACGATTTGAAGGATGGCGATATCGTCAATGTCGATCTGACCACGATCGTGGACGGCTGGCATGGTGACCAGTCCGAAACATTCCTGATCGGATCGCCTTCCCCCGAAGCCATTCGATTGACGCAATGCGCGTTTGACAGCCTGTATTTGGCCATCGATGCCATTGGACCGGGTTGTCGCGTATCGGTCATCGGCGACACCATTGTGCCCTATGTGAAAAAGAACTTCGGGTTCGGTGTGGTCGACAAGTACGTGGGCCATGGCATTGGCATGTTGTTCCACCAGCGGCCCAACATTCCGCATGTGCCCACGCAACAAAGCCGCCGCGATCGACTGGAACCGGGCATGTCCTTTACCATCGAGCCGATGGTCAATCTCGGTACGCATCGCACGCGAATTGACAGCCGGGACGGCTGGACCGTCCGCACGGCCGACGGCAAGCTATCGGCGCAATTCGAGCACACGATATTGATGACCGAAGACGGCCCCGAGATTCTCACACTGACGCAGGATGGTCCGCAAAAAGGCCATCGGTTCGCGTAATCTCAGCCCCCATTGAGGCATCCACATTCATGGGCGTTGAAGGCCCGGGTTGCTTCCCACGCTAGCTGTTTGTGTTCGACCGCTGAACTGGCCTGGCTCCACGACTGATTGCTCTTGAAAGCGGCAAGGATTTTCCGCTACAAGCCGACCACATTTTTCCAGCCACCGGTCCATAGAAATCGTTGCCTGATCGAGCGTGGTCAAGAAATCCGCACAAATCCTGATCTGCGTCAGTTGCCTGTTGTTGGCAACGACACCGCCACTGTTCGCGCAGAGTCCAGAGTTCCCCTACCGAACCACGGTCACGGGCGAGGATGCGATCGTGCGCAGTGGTCCAGGCATGACGCATTACGGCACCGATCGGCTGCCACCGGGTACCGAAGTCGAAGTTCACCGTCACGACCCGGGGGGCTGGATTGCGATTCGTCCTCCGCAAGCCAGTTTTTCACTGGTGCAACGTGATGAAGTGGAATTGCTGGGCAATGACATGGCTCGGGTCAAGCAGGATGACACGGTGGCATGGGTCGGTACGCGGTTGAATCCCGTCGACAAACCGATGTGGCAAGTCAAGTTGCGGACGGGCGAAATGTTGTACGTGCTCGGTCAGGTCGATCGGGAACAATACAATCTGGGCGACAACGAGCCGGATTGGGTGCAAGTCACGCCTCCGCCCGGCGAGTTTCGCTGGATCGCCGCTGACGAACTGTCGGACAAACGACAAGCCCTTGATTCGCGGGGCGATCGGAATTACGGGCAGAACCTCAGCGACAATGACGTTGAAGGGCTGCAGGTCGAAATCGGATTCGAATCGGACCTGAACGACCAGCTGACGATTGCCGATTCAACGCCGGCCCCCAATTCGACCGTTGCCCCCGACACGACCCGTCAAGACGAAGCAAAAGTCCCCTTTGAACCGTGGGAAGACGAGTCGGCACAACGAGGCCTCGATACGGACTGGTCGCTGGATATCGAACCTGCCTCGCAAATCAACGCGGCACAAGATTCCCCGGCATCGACGACCAATTCCGCGGCATCGACGACCAATTCCGCGGGGGCCCCGACCGCCCCTGCTGCAACAGGCTGGCGTCCCGCGCAACAGCCCATTGGCAACTTCGTCAACCAGCGATCGAGCTACATGGCTGAATCGGCGGCCGCCAACCGCACGCCGTCTGGCTGGTCAACCGGCACCACGACCAACGTTTCCAGTCAGGTATCAGCGCACACTCGATCAGAGATTTTCGACGATGTCGATTCAGCGCTGCCGGTTAGCCCGCCAGTGGCCGGTAGCGGTTCGTTGCAAACGCCGGCGCTGTTGCCACCGAGTTTTGGCAATTCGATTGCGCCCGGTTCGCCACTGCAGACACTGGAACAACGGCTTACGCAGGAAATGCTCAAGCCGCCGGCCGAGTGGGACCTGATCCAGCTGGCGGCCCAGGTGCAACGGGCTCGTGACACGGCCAGCACGCCGGATGAAATTGCGGCGGCCGACCGGCTGCTGGAAAAAATCCGCAAGTGTCGTGAAATCCAGGCCGGCTACCGTGCCACCAACGATGACGGACCCGTCGACCTGGAAACCCGCCGCATCCCCGGATCCAATGACGTGGGTATTGCACAGACCCGCGTCGCCAACAACGATCTGCACTACAACTACGATGCGTTCGGATATCTCAATGAACTGGTTCGTAGCGGCGGTACGGGACCTGCCACCTATGTTCTGCAGGATGAGGTGGGCAAGATCACGCATCAGGTCTCTGCCCCGCCGGGGCTGAACTTGCGACGCTATCTGAACCAGCGCGTCGGCATCATTGGCAACCGCGGGTTTAATCAACAGCTGAATCTTGATCACGTTACGGCGGAACGCGTGATAGCGATTGATACGCTCCGCAGGTAGCCGGATTCCCTGAGTGAACGAAATCAGGAGCGAATGATGACTTGCAGCAGTTTATCGTCAGGAGCGTTAAATGTTTTGTAAAGTTTCCAGACTTCCCACTCGATAAAGTCTACAGGGTTCGCTGAAATGCTGCGCACTCCTGAAAACCGGGCTATTAGCCAGTTTTGCACAGGTGACGCTTCCTGATGTCAACCGTAAACGATTATGCAAGTGAGCTGCGAAGTGATTTGCCTGCCGAGGCATTTCAACCGGCGACCTTGCGAATTATCTGGCTGCCGGTGCATTTGGCGATTATTGGAGCCTCGATAACAGCCATACTTCAGGGCGGATTTAACCCTGGTTATCTGCTGTTGTTGTCACTCGTGATTGGTCACAGCTTCGCCTGTCTGGCTTTTCTGGCTCACGAAATCCTGCATGGCACCGTTGTTCGCCAGCGGTGGCTTCAGTCACTGTGTGGTGGCATCTGTTTATTGCCCCATTGCTTGCCACCCGATGTATGGCGCACCTGGCACAACCGTTTCCATCACGGTTACACCGGCATCAGGGGGAAGGACCCCGACGGGTTTGGCGATCCGGTTTTATATCGACGGAGCAAGTTCTTATATACGATTCTTACGTTTCTGCCTGGATCGGGTTGCATCCGCAGCGCGTTCTACTTCATGTTTTATTTCACATTCCATGTGCTCTTTGTGTTGTTCTTGCACAGTCGCAAATACCACTACTGGAACGCGCGCAAACGAAACATACAGCTCAGGATTTTTGCCGGCGAAGTTGTATTTTGGACGACGGTTGCGGTGCTGGTTGGAGCCAGCAATTTTGTGTTCATTTATCTGGTTCCCTTGCTGGTCACCAATTCGATCCAAATGATGTATGTCACCACCAATCATTGGCTGTGCGATGGATCTGACCACGATCATCATTCCGATCCTTTGAAGAATTCACTCAGTGTCAGGGTTCCGCGGATCATCGACTGGCTGCATTTGAATACGAGTTACCACACGGAACATCATCTTGGTCCCCGAATCAATCCGCGTTACGCGCCACTGATTCACAAATCCATGGCTGCGCGTCACGGCGATCGCTGTCGGCGTTTGTCTTTATTTCAGATCCTGGTTATGACGTATCGCACGCCGCGGGTTCATCTTGGTGAAAACGAACTCGTTAATATTGATAACGGTAAGGTGTATTCGACATTGGGGCCCCATGGTGAGCCACCGAAGCTGATCGACCAGGTAGCAGTGCCTGTTCGTCGTCGACGTGAAGATGATGCCCGACACATTTTGCGGTTTCCTCAGGCCCTTGCTGAGCCAGAGCCAGAGTCACAAGGGCCTGCGATTGCAGAAGGCGAAGACGTCCTGCTGCCGTTTCCTGCGAATCCAGATCGACCTGCCAGCGTGGCTCGTCCCAAAGCGGCGTGAGCCTGCGACAGGAGATCGCTTCAAAAAAGCGGACAGCGTAATGAAACTGAACAAGCCGTGGAAACTCAAGGTTGCAGCTTCACTCGGATCGCTGGTTTTACGTTGTGGCCTGAGGACTCTGGATTTCAAGGCGGTCAGTTGTGATCCGACAACTGATCCGCTGCATCCCCAATGTCCAGGAAGATTTCTTTACGTGACCTGGCACGAATGCATTTTGGCAGGTGTTCCGTTGCGGGCACATTCCGGCATGATGGGAATTGCCAGCGAACATCGGGACGGTGAGTTGCTGAACCAATGGGCGGCCCAACTGGGCTGGAAGATGGTTCGCGGATCGACCAGCCGGGGATCAGTATCTGCGCTCAAACAACTCCTGCAGGACAGGGAACACCATTTAAATATTGCACCGGATGGACCGCGAGGTCCACGTCGCGAGATGGCGCAGGGGGCAATTTTTCTGGCGTCGAAAGCCGGGTTGCCTCTGGTCTGCTGTGCCTATGGCTTCGATCGTCCCTGGCGACTGAACAGTTGGGACCGCTGTATCATTCCACGGCCCTTCTCGCGTGCTCGCGCTATCTTTGGTCCTCCGTTGACGATTCCCCAACGGCCTGGTCGCGAACGTCTTGAGCACTATCGCATTATCGTTGAGCGGTTGATGAACCAGCTGACGCTGGAGGCGGAAACCTGGGCCGAGTCAAGCGACGGGAAACCACGCGAATTCCCCTTGTACAGCCAGGGCGTTCCCTGCGAGGTCGCCAGCCATCCTCGGCAATTTTGTACTCCACTTTCTGAGCGGGCAGCGAGCCTGGTGGAAATGCTGGATGGCGTTTCAGAAACGACCCCGCACGCGATGTGTGCGGCAGCATGATTGACTGAAAAATCTTTACCCACGACATAACCCGAAAACCTGCGTGCCCGGGAAGGCGCTCCCCGGCGACGTGGGTTGCTTCGGGACAGGTATCGGCTGCCCACAGCCTCTGCGCCGCTTGCCCGGCTTTGCCAATCTGCTGTCATTTTTCGATAGAAGACGGTCGATTTCGAGAATCGGTAGACTGCCGCGTTGTCGTTTGCCGATGAAAACCAGGTATCAACCCGGTGGAATCCGCGCGCATGGAGGATTCCATTGACTCGCTAGCGAGTACCGGGATTTCGGGGGCAAGCAACCAATCACAAGCTTATGGCAGCGTTTTTCAAGATCAGACGTCGTGGCGTCGCATCGCTGCCGTGGACGTTGCTCCTGTTCTGCTTCTCCGTTCTGTTTGTGCCGGCGTTATTGACCGCTCAGGTCACTGATTCCGGTGCGGCCAGCGGAACCAGCAACCGCAATTATCGCCAGCAGGCGGCCGCGCGGATCCCCTTGCGACAAATGGCCCCCGCGGTGGCGCAACAAGTTGCCAATGTCGTCAACGGTGCGACGATCTATCGCCAGCTGCCAATCACGACGATCCAGTCCGATCCGGACATGTACCTGTTCCTGTTGCGTTACCCGGAAGCGATTATCAGCACCTGGCGATTGATGGGCGTGTCCGAAATGACCGCTGTCCGCACCGCACCGTTTCAACTGCAAGCAGCCGACGGGGCCGGCACGACGACCAACGCCAAGTTGATTTACGGCGATACCAGGCTGAACGTCTATTACGCCGAAGGCGAATACGAAGGCCCGATGCTGTTTCGCAAGGTGACCGGCAAATGCGTGATCATGGTCGAATCGGATTACCAACGTGATAGTGATGGCAAGGTCAACGTCACCAGCCGATTGAACGTGTTCCTGAAAATTGACAATATGGCAGCCGGCATCATCGCCAAAACGATTCATCCGCTGGTCGGCACGACGGCTGATCACAATTTTGTCGAGACGATGAAGTTTGCGGAAAAGTTGTCGGAGACATCCGAGCGTAATGGTCCGGGCGTGCAGCGCATGGCGGCGCGACTGGAAGGCTTGCGTCCGGAAGTCCGCAGTCGTTACATGGAAGTTGCCGGCATCACCTGGGAACGCGCCCACGGTCAGGTTACGACGGAGGCCGAGCAGGTTGGATACAATCCCCAGGCCACTGCCCCGCCTGCCACCTGGTCGCAAGTGCCTGTCTATCAGCACAATCACCCGCCGCTGGGCCCCCACTATCATTCCATCGGCGACGGCCACACCTGGTCAGTTGCTCCGCCGCATCCCGGTCGCTAACTACCGTTCGCCTGGAAGCGCGTCATGTCGAGAGCGGCCTCTCCCCGGGGCAGCCAACCTGGATTATTATCGATGGCCAAGGCTTTATTCCGGGTACCCTCTTCGCCATCCCGGCCATGTACGAAACCAAAATTGAAAACTACATCATTCGACCGGCTGTTCCCGCGGACAGTGGATTGATACTGCAGTTCATTTGCGAGTTGGCCGAATATGAAAAGCTGACCCATGAGGTCGTGGCGAACGAGGAACAGATTCGGCAACACCTGTTTGGCGACGCGCCGCATGCCGAAGTACTGATCGGTGAACACGCGGAACGCCCGGTCGGGTTTGCCCTGTTCTTTCATAACTTCTCCACCTTTCTGGGACGACCAGGCATCTATCTGGAAGACCTGTTTGTGCGGCCCGACGATCGCGGTAAGGGGTTTGGCAAGGCGCTGTTGAGCTGTCTGGCGCAGATTGCCGTGGACCGGAATTGCGGGCGGCTGGAATGGTCGGTGCTGGACTGGAACCAGCCCGCGATCGACTTTTACCAGTCACTGGGCGCCACCTCGATGAACGGCTGGACGGTCAACCGCGTCACGGGCCAGGAACTGGAACAACTGGCCGCAACCTTCGTCACTCACCATGATTGATCTGTCACAGCAACACGAAATGGTCGGCGACCTGTTTGCACAGCCGCAGGATCCCGCGGAATTCGACAGGTACCGGTTGACCGGCGAACAAATTAATTCTTTCCGCGAACAGGGCTATCTGGCCGGCATTCAGGTCCTTGATGATCGGCAAGTGGCGGCGCTGCGCGAAGAGCTTGACGAATTCTTTCAGCCGGATCACGAAGGCCGGGAGTTGTGGTACGAGTACCACAGCAATGAATCGAACGATTCATCGCAGGTACTGTTTCACGCTTTGGGAGCGTGGCGCTTGCGGCCGGCCTTTCATGACCTGCTGTGGAACCCGGCGTTTACGGTTCCGGCCAGTCAATTGCTCGAGGGAGCCGTACGCTTCTGGCACGACCAGTTGTTCTGCAAGCCGGCACGTCAGGGCGGAGTCGTGGCGTGGCACCAGGACTATTCCTACTGGACTCGCACCCGGCCCATGCAGCACCTGACGTGCTGGATCGGTCTGGACGATGCGACGATCGAAAACGGCTGTTTGCGATACATCCCCGGCAGCCACCGTTGGGAGTTGTTGCCCATCACCGGACTGGCCGGTGACATGGACGCGATTCGCGACGTGCTCTCCGACGAGCAATGGGAGCAAATGCAAAATCCGGTGCCCATCGCATTAAAAACGGGCGAGTGCACGTTTCATCATCCGTTGATGGTGCATGGCTCGACCGGCAACGCATCCGATCAACCGCGGCGTGCGGCGGTATTGAATGTCGTTCGCGACGGGGTGTGTTCTTATTCCGACGAGCCCCTGCTGGCGGGTGTGCCGGCGATTGCCAGGGGCCGGCCGCTGAACGGACAGTTTTTTCCACTGTTGTATGATCCCGAGTAGTCCGTTTGGCTGAACTCCGTAGGACGGGACCATTGTGCGAACCATGGTCCCGTCTGCCGTGAGGCGTCGAGGCGTCCCCGCCATGGTAGCGGAGCGGCGCAAGCCGCCCGGTCCTTAACGCCGTCGGCATTGCACCCGCCACGATTTGTTCCGTTGTAACACCGGAGGGCCTGCGCCCTGCCGCTAACATGTGGAGCAACTTGTACCCAAACACATCGGCCATCACCCGACCCGGCGCGCCGGGAGGCCCTCTTCCGTTTGGCTGAGCTGACGGCCGAATCCCGAGGGAGAGGGGCAACAGCACCTAAGCGTACCCCAATCGACGCATGGTCTCACCGCAAATCTGCCAAAACAGTTCCTGATCGGCATCCGGCCATTGATCAAAGGCCGGGTAGAGACCTCCTTTCCGAACGCGGCCCTGGTTAACGGCATCGCGCTGACGCACCGAAAACGACTTGCCGATGAACTTTTCCAGGTTTTGCGTGCGTCCGCAGACAAGGTCATCGAATCGCAATGACAGGTGCGATCCACATTGCGATTCCAGTGACTGGAGATCGTCCAAAATGCGGCCATTCATGTTGTCCCAGTAGTGGCAACACCGCTCCAGGGGCCGAGCCGCGTGATCCCCGGCGAGGTTGCCCTGAAAACGCAGGTTGGCCTCCAGGTATTCCTGCACGTTTGGTTTGGACATGGTCGACGCAACCGCTTCACGGCCGTCGCGATGCAAGTGAATAAACCGTGCACCGGGAAATGCACAGGCCAGTTGGCGGCCCACGCTGAACAGCCGGTTGTTGGCTTCGAAAAATACGTCCCAGCGGGTGTAGCGCAGCAGACTGGTCAAACGGGTCGCCGGCTGGGGTTGTTCGTAATGCGTCACCCCAAGCTGGTTGAAGTCGGGCGCCTTTTCGTGAAAACAACGTTCGACCCCGTTGTCGATCAGCAATTGGACAATGTAGGTCGAACCGCAGCCGCCGCTGTTCTGGCAAAAGAACCGGGGGCGGGCCAGTTCGGCCGGTTGCAGCCACCGCCGTTTGAATCGCTTGCGTGCCGTACGCCAGGCATCGCGTGGCTGGACATCACCTGCGTGACCATCAGCGGCCAGACGCAACTGCAGATCACTTGCGAATTCAGAAACTGGATTCATCCTTGACATCCTCTTATTCCTGGCCATCGATTCCGGCCGGGATTCTAGCTGTGTCAACTTATGGAATCCAGAGCGAAATGCCAGCACGCTTTCTCTATGCGATGGCAACGTCGACACGCTCTTCATGGATCGGCAACAGCTGCAGCAGCAGCGAAAAAGGCGGCACCATCACCAGCATGGCAAACAACCACCCGAGGATAACAGCCGTGCCAACCGAACTCGCAATTTTTTGGGGCAGTGACCAGCTCGACTTGCGCGCAAATGGATACCGCTGTTTGCGGAACACGGGAACAGAATCGTAGGTTCGTTTGAGTTGCTCAAACGTACCAAAGGGCATGAGCACGTTCTGGTACGGGCGCGTAATCTTGCGCAGACGTATCCGCAAAAGCAACAGTGACACCAGTGTGGCGGGCGCCGTTACCCACAGCCCCCATTGCCAGCCAAACATCAGCACCAGGCAGACCACAACAACCAGCGTCGCCAGCGCGACCAGCTGCGTATGGCACCAGTGCCAGCGATGTTCGCGCACGATCCGCCCGTTGGAATCCAGCAGCAACAACAGACGCTGCACCCAATCCCAACCGGATTTGTCGAGTGGCTGTGGCGACTGGACCAGATCCTCCCAATCCTCGCCCAATTGCTCGACCACATCCGTCACGGTGGTGTCACGACTGTCCCGGGCCCAATGGAGTTCCTCGCCGAGTTGCGTCAGCGTCAGTTCCGAATTGACGAAGGCCCGCAAGGCGGTCGCCAGTCTTTTGCGATCTTTGCGAACAATAACTGCGGCGTGCTGCACGGGAATTCTCTCTGGTCATTCTTACCCGCCTATGGTACCGGATTTTGGATGGTGCGAGGAATCGCACTGGCGGCCTTGTCGCGATATACTTTCGTTTCGGTGCCCGCAGTTTTTTTGATGTCAGGGGTTTTTCAGATGAAAATGTTCGCAGGTTTTTGCTGTGTTGTGATTTGCGCCGCCATGTTGTTTTCGACCGCTTGCACAGCGCCAACGTCGGATACCGGCAAGTCCGCCAAACCGGAGACGGATACGCCGGGAACATCAGAAGGCACGACTCCTAAAGCCATCGTGTTGTTCGATGGCAGCAACCTCGACCACTGGCGGGGCTATCACCAGGAAGCGATCGGCGAGGGATGGAAGGTCGAAGAGGGAATCCTCAAATTCGATGGCAGTGGCGGCGGTGACATCATCACCAAAGAGAGCTACGGCGATTTTGAACTGGAGTTTGAATGGCTGGTCACGCCGCGTGCCAATAGTGGTGTCATGTACCGTGTCAGTCTGGGGGACAGCGCACCTTATTTGAGCGGCCCCGAGTACCAGATCCTCGACGATGAGCTGCATCCGGACGGCAAGAACCCGTTGACTTCGGCCGCATCGCTGTATGCCCTGCACGATCGCGGTGATACCGAGACGCAACCGGTCGGGGAATGGAATACCGGCAAGATTGTGATCCGCGACAACACAGTGCAGCACTGGCTCAATGGCAAACTGGCCGTCGAAGCGGAATTGGGCAGCGATGCGTGGATCGAATTGGTGGCCGGCAGCAAGTTCAATGGATGGGACAAATTCGGCAAGAATGCCGAGGGTCATATCTGCCTGCAAGATCACGGCGACGAAGTGTGGTATCGCAACATTCGCATCACGCCACTGGGCCAGTAGAGGGCAGTTCAAAACTGTTTTCTGCGTGAGTTCACGAGGCAACGAGTCCTGTATTGCACGGGAAACCGGGAAGGACTCGCTCCCTCGTCCACTACCAAATCACCAGATTGGGTTGTGAGGCGGGCCAATTTGCGTGGGGCAGGCTGGACGCGGCGGCGAGGCCTACTCGTCGTACAGCTCGGGAAACACATCCTGTGATAGATTCTTGCGCTTGATTAGCGTCCGCAGTCGCGACAGAAAATCGAATTTGAAATTGGCGACTTGCTGCTCGGTGATGTCCAGCTTCTCGGCGACCTTCTTGTTGGACGTGCCGCGGACTGTCAACAGCTCGATGCATTTCAGTTTGGTCCAATCGCCGCGTTCCTGCCAGCGTTCGACCTGGTTGTTCAGGGCCTCCAGTAGTGCGTCTTCTTCCAGGCGACGGCGTTCGGTACTGCGGGCAATGCTGCTGGCGTGGCGGGCCCGGCCTTCGATTTGCCAGTCGCCACTGCTGTCAGAACCGCTGGACAGCGGGATAGCGGGCCGGCGGCCTTCACGACGCAGGTAGTCGGTCAGTTTGTAAGCACAAATGGAAAACAGATAGGATTCCAGAGAACGGCGTCCGTCGTAATTGGGCAGGCTGTTGAGGAAACCGACCAGCGTTTCCTGAACAATGTCTTCGCTGGCGCTGCGGTTGGTCAGGCGGTTTTCCACGAAAGCCAGCAGGCGGCCTTCATACCGGGCAATCAATTGACCCCATGCATCGGTGTCGCCGCTGCGAATCCGCTTGATCAGAAGTTGGTCAATTTCAGAAGCCGGTTTCATTTGACGTATACCGCGTGCGGCGCCCGCCTGCAGGTCGCAGGCACTAGCGAGGGAGTTTCCTGATAAAGGAACCGAGCGCCGACTCGTCCGGCTTGACCTTGTCTTCGTCTGACTGGTTCGCCTCAACGCCGGTAAAGCCCTCATCCTGATCGGCGGGCTGGCTGGATTGGTCGACCACCAGTCCATCAATATTGCTGGCTGCGACGGAGGCATCTTCGGGCAGTTGTCCGCGAATGTCGCTGAGCGTGGCCCGTTCATCCACGGCATTGGCGGCAATTCCGGCATCCAGCATGGCGGCCACCACCGAATGCCGGGGCGCGGGTGTTCCCTGTTCCACATCGTCCATGACGTCGCTGCTGCCGGGCCCTGGTTGCTTGTTCAAGTCGTCGGTCGACACCGTTTCATGCAGCGGATTGGCTTGTTGGTGCACGGTTTCCCGGAGCGTTTCCAGCTGAGCCGCACGCTCGCCGGGCACCGTCGGGCGTGAGTGCACCGAATCGCGGCCTGCTTTGTCAGGGTCGAGCTTGCTGTCCGAGTCGGCCGAGGCCGGCTCCTCAAACTCAATCACATTGGATACCTGAGCCTCGAATTCGTCGCTGGCCGGGG
This sequence comes from uncultured Pirellulaceae bacterium, assembly GCA_947258905.1. Classification (GTDB taxonomy): domain Bacteria; phylum Planctomycetota; class Planctomycetia; order Pirellulales; family Pirellulaceae; genus CAJQPP01. The sequence continues at coordinate 19,259 of CAMYKF010000319.1, forward strand.
CAAACACGCTTTCGTCGACCATTTCGCCAGACGTGTAAACGGCGCGAAAGGTCACATTGCCGATGGTCAACAGCTGGTCCGGCTGGAGTACCGCACTGGCTTCGATTCGCTGGCTGTCGACGTAGGTTCCGTTAAGCGATCTCAGATCGCGTACATGCAACAAGCCATCCCGCTCGAACAACTCACAGTGTTGACGGCTGACCAGCGGGTGTGGCAAGGTTAGTCCGGCATCGCGACCACGACCAATGGTCGTAGGCAGATTCAATGCGATTTCGGCAGCCTTGGCATCTCCACCAACGACGATCAACATGGCTTTGAGCATACGGGTATTTCCTTATTTGACTGTGAAGGGGGTATGGAACCAAGTCGCGCCGCATCGTGAACTTGCTGGTGATTCAGGTGTCCCCTGAATGGCCAATTCCGTTTTGCTACTTGATGACAGCGTGGGGTTTTGTAAACTGATCCTCCTTAAGGGTGCAGACAATCAGCGTTCAAATCGACCGTTCACTTGGGGAACGAGATGTCGGGAAAAGTTGATATTGCGTGTGTTGAATCCCATCCGGATTGACGAGGTTTTGGATCCCGATTGCCAAGGGTCGTGTCGCCCTGACTCGAAATTCCGGAGAAAAGTAGTTTACTTGAAAACGGGTTTTAAGGCAAATCTACCGCTACAGCGTCTGTTTAGCTGCGTCCTGATTTCCCTTATTTCCCGATAACTGTGAATTTAATCCGATTTTGCAATTTTCGCGGGCAAGGCAAATTCAGTAAGATTTTGGGTCAATCAGCGGGTGTAGCTCAGTGGCTAGAGCGTCACGTTGCCAACGTGAATGTCGAGGGTTCGAATCCCTTCACCCGCTCTATTTTGACTCTGGTCCGGAATTCCCAACCTGACAAGTTGCAATCCGGGCCGCTGTCTGGCAATTTGATCAGGGCGGCATTGCATGCCCGACATAATTCGCTGCCGCCGACAGCATTCCCCCAACCAGTTCTTCCCGCGTTCGCCTCGTGGCAATGCGGGGGAACTCAGTCCAGGAAACCACTGTGAATACTGAATTGGAAAACGACATCGTCGAGGACGAGAAGCAAAAGCTGACTCTAAACGTCAAGGTCGACGAGACCAGTCCCTGTGAACGGCATGTCACGGTGTCGATTCCGCGCGATGATATCGAACGTTACTTTTCCGAAAAGTTTGACGAGTTAGCGCCGCAAGCCGAGGTGCCTGGTTTTCGCACTGGCAAGGCGCCACGCAAGCTGGTGGAAAACCGGTTTCGCGATCAGATCGAGGATCAGGTCAAAGGCTCGTTGTTGATGGACTCTTTGGCTCAGATTTCCGATGACCAGGACTTTTCGGCGATCAGCGAACCGGACTTCGATTTCGAATCGATCGAGATCCCCGACGACGGCCCGATGACCTACGAATTCAATATCGAGGTCCGCCCGGAATTCGAAATGCCGGAATGGAAGGGCATGAAGCTGAAACGCACCGAGCACGAATTCACGGACGAGGAAGTCGATGTGGAGATCAGCCGGCTGGGCTCCCGTTCGGCCGATCTGGTTCCCGTGGATGACGCGGCCAAACCCGGCGACTGGCTGGTGCTGGATCTGGTATCCACGCACGATGGCAAGGAAGTCGCTTCGGCCACCGAACAGCTGGTCGAGCTTCGCGGCAACCTGAGCTTTGGCGACGCGCTGCTGGAAGGCTTTGACGAGTTGTTGAAAGGCGCCAGCGCCGGCGACAAGAAAACCGCCAAAATCAAGATCAGCGAATTTGCGACCAACGAGGAATTCCAGGGCCAGGAACTCGACCTGGAACTGACGGTGCTGGACGTCAAACGCGCCGAAGGCAAGGATCCCGATGAAATCGTCGAGGCACTGGGCTTTGAATCCGTCGACAAGCTGCGCGAACTGATTCGCGAAAACCTCAGCAACCAGTTGCAATATTCGCAGCGGCAGGAAATCCGCCAGCAGATCAGCGAGTTGCTGACTGAGTCGGCCGATTGGGAATTGCCCCAGGACTTGCTCAAACGCCAGTCACGACGGGAACTGGACCGGGCCCTCATTGAGCTGCGCTCCAGTGGGTTTTCCGAGGACCAGATTCTGGCCCAGGAAAACCAGTTGCGGCAAAACGTGCTTAGCCGCACCGAAACCATGCTCAAGGAACATTTCATTCTGGAGCGGATTGCCGAAGTGGAAAAGATTGAGGACGAGGACGCCGATTACGAACTGGAAATCGCCAAGCTTGCCATGCAGCGTAACGACTCGCCACGTCGCGTCCGCGCCCGGCTCGAACGCACCGGCCAAATGGATGCCTTGCGCAACATGATTGTCGAGCAAAAGGTGATCGGGCTGATTGAACAACACGCCGAATTCAAATCGGTCAAGAAGAAGAAAGAAACAGCGGACAACACCGCCGCTGTCGACTTCTTCGTTTCCGGAATTCGCGGTGGCGATGACATTCCCGAAGCCAAATACGACGAAGGCGGTCCCGAACAGACCTTGCCCAACACTGCTGCCGAACGCGACTAGCCGGCCTGTTTGCAGGCCCGGTAACCCGTCTTGTGACTGGGTGCAAAAAGAGTTAGCTTTGCCTGTGCCGCGACGCTTGAATGATCGCGGCCTTTGCTCTCCGGGTGCACAGCTCCACGCACGTTTTGCCCGTTTCAAGTTCGGAATTTGCGTCGTATGACTACGAAAAACACTACCGAAACTTCCGGCCAGCCGCAGGCTGCCAATCCACTGCTGTCCGCTTTGCCTGGGCCCCCGCCGCTGGGTGACCTGCCCGGCCTGACGCCCGGTATCGAAAACTCGTACTCCTACCAGCAGTACCAGCGTCAGCGGCAAATGACGCTCGGTGATTTGCTGCTGGAAAACCGCATCGTGTTCCTGCAAGGGGAAATCCACACCGGCAATGCCAACGAAATGGTTATGAAGCTGTTGTATCTGCAAAGCGAAAACCGCAAGAAAGATATCCACTTCTACCTCAATTCGCCGGGTGGCGATGTGATTGCCACGCTGGCTATCTATGACGTGATGCAAATCCTCAGCTGCCCCGTAGCGACCTATTGCGTTGGCCAGGCGGCCAGCGGAGCCGCGGTGTTGCTGGCAGGCGGAACCAAGGGTAAAAGATTCGCGCTGGAGCATTCGCGCGTCATGATTCACCAGCCCTATGGCGGAGTCAGTGGCCAGGTGAGTGACATTGAAATCCAGGCCGGTGAAATCCTGCGGAATCGCGAAACGATTAACCAGATCCTCGCGACTCACACTGGCAAGTCCATCGAGGAAATTCACAAGGACGTGGACCGTGACTTCTTTATGACGGCCGAACAGGCCAGGGAGTACGGTGTGGTCGATGAAATTACCATACGTCAGGATGCCTCCGACGACGACGACTAGTCCGCTATCCGTAACTGTTCAACCATCGCTGCTGGAGCTTTGCTAAATGCCGTACGTCCCATATGTTGTCGATAACACCGGTCGCGAAGAACGCGTCTACGACATCTACAGCCGGCTGCTCAAGGATCGAATTATTTTTCTGGGTGACCAGGTATCCGCGGAGCTGGCCAACTCGATCGTCGCCCAGATGCTTTTCCTGCAATCCGAAGATCCCAAGGCCGATATTCACCTGTACATCAATTCGCCCGGTGGCAGCGTCACCGCCGGTCTGGCCATTTATGACACCATGCAGTTCATCAATTGCGACGTGGCTACCTACTGTATTGGTCAGGCCGCTTCGATGGGCTCGCTGCTGCTGACCGCCGGTGCGGCCGGCAAGCGACATGCATTGCCAAATGC
>CAMYKF010000320.1 GCA_947258905.1 uncultured Pirellulaceae bacterium
TGATGGGCTGGCGATTCCTGGTCGCGCTTGTGATGCTGCTGGCCGCCATCCCACTCAGTCGCCGCTGGTGGCTGGGAACGTCGACGGAAACGCGTCGCCAGCGCGCCGCAACGGGGGTCGAGTCCCGCGATCGTGCACGTCCGTTAACCAGTGTGCGCGCCAACGGGCGTCCGGCATTAAACCTGTTGTGGCAGACCGTGCATCAAAGTTTTGTTCCCTTGCTGGTTGTCGGTGCTGTAGTTCTGTTGCCCTGTATCGTGATCGCTATTGCTGCGCCGTCAGGTCGCGCGGCCATCGCATGGGTGCCGCTGCTGGACGCCGTCGGCGTTGCCGCGATGCTGCTGGCCTGTTTCCTGGCGGGAATCTTCTGTTTTGCCGGCGACCAGTACCGCAACTCCTTTCGCTACTTCGTCCAGCACCACGAGCGGCCCCGTTTGTTGTGGCTGACACGAAACGTGTTCTGGATCATTGTGCTGGCACTCGTCAACGGGCTGGGTGTATTGTTGCTGCGAATCAATGCAGATACCGATGCAGCCGGGTGGCCCATTGGCGGTTTTGTGTTGTTCGCCCGCGGAGCGATGGTTGCGTTTGATAGCAGATTTGACTCCTTACTCGTACTGCTTCGTGCCGCCACCGCCAACGGCAGCCTGATTCTCGGCGGCATCCTGATTTATTCGCTGGCGCAACTGATATCCATGCTGTTTCGCAGCAGCATTGCGGCGGCCTTCGTGGCCGGCATGGCGACTCTGCTGGCCTTGTTGTGGACATTTACCATGCTGATGATCGAGGCACCTGCCTGGTCGTTTATTTCGCTGATACTGGCTGCTCTGGGTGTTGCCTGCTGGTGGTCGCCGTACTGGATTACGGAACGGCCGGTCTGGCTCGGGCGAATGGTCTGCTGCGGCCTGGTGCTGGCGGTCGGCCTGATCACGGCCGTGGGCGTTAATCGATATCACGCCTCGATCGTTCCCGATACCGTCGTCGACTGGCACTGGAAGGAAGCCAGAGCCGAAGATTTTTCGGTGTACACCGAGGCCCGCCAGCTGTATTCCAGCGCGGTCTTCAGTTTTGATTACGAGAATGAGTTGCCACGAGAGTTCTTCAGTCGTCGCTACCGTCGTCTCCACGAGCCTCTGAGCCGGTCGACGATCAGCCAACTCGAAGCCTGGGTGGATCGAAACCAGCAAACCCTCCAAGCCTTGCACAACGCCGCGAAATTTGTCGACGACAACTGGCCCGTGTTCGATGGTGTCGCGCCCAGGCACGGCGATGCCCGTGATCGAGACCGGTTTCCTTGCCCCATGGAACCTGTTTTCGACCAGGATGCACAATCCGCCAACACGGTATGGTCACTGCTGCACGCCGATACGGAACTTATGATCCACAAAGGTGAAATCGACAAAGCATGGCATGGCATTGAAACGCAACTACGGATGAGATGGCAACGCGCCCAGTTCCGGGCCCACTCGTGGAACAATATGTCGTTGTTGTGGCAAATTGCCGACTGGTCGGAAATGCCGGGCATCACCGGGCAGAACCTGCAATCCGCCATGGAGGCGATTGATGCGGCGGCGGTTGATCCGTGGCAAACCAGCCGGCGACGCGTTGTTTGGCAGCGTCAGGTCGACGAGTACGACGACTGGGATTGGTATCTCAGCGGCGCACTGGACACTGTGTTTCAGATGGCCCGCTGGCTGGTGCCAGCCGATCGCGTGCGCTGGGAACGCCGCAACCGGCAGGTTGCCAATCTGCTGCTGGAACAAACCGCAAAACTGCGAGAGCGAATCAACAAGGGCCTGGACATTCGCCAGCGGAATGGAGAATTGATGGATGATCTGATCCCCGACAATCGATTCCCGGATGTGCTTGAATGGAGTTGGCGTTCATTGCGACCCGCCGACATGAGAGACGACCTTCGTGATTTCGCGCAAAACTATTACCAGATCACTTCCGACCTGAGTTTCGAGGCCGCGCGTCGTGCTTTGAAAACCAAACTGGGCATCGTGATTTACCGTCTGCGCAACGGCCAGTTGCCGGAGACACTGGACGAGCTGGTGAACGACGGCATCTTTGAGGCATTACCGCTGGATCCCGTCACCCGGCTGCCGTTTGCCTGGCTGCCTGATGGCGTCGACCGGCCTGTCTATGAATGGGCAATTACAGGCTTTCACGTCGAGTCGATTCCAGCCGACAAGGCGTTACTGTTTGCCGCGTCGGACGGGAATCTGGTGCAAAAACGGCTCAAGGTAATTGGCATCGATCAAATCGAGGCGGCCCAGGGCGCGCATCCCGATCGATTTCCGCACGAACAACGCATCGGCTACGTGACCCGTGATCCCGGAGCCGGCCGTTCCATGATCATCTTTGCCCTCGGCAAACCACCTGCAGCGCCGGGAGAACGACCATGAACGGTGCGGTACGCCGATCCAATTACTCAAGTCGGTGCCACTGCTGGCTTGTCCAGCAGTGCTCTTCCACATTAACACTGCCGGGCAAGCCGAGGGTATCCGGGAATCATAGCGGAAGGGCGCAAGCCCTCCGGGTGTGGATCACAGGCGAAGGACCGGAGGGCTCGCGCCCTACCGCTAAAATCGCGGGATGCATCAGCCGCTATTCCCGGACACCCTCGGGCGAGCCAGCAGTGGCACCAAAGCCCAGAGCCGATATTGGCGGAGGAGGCGCGCAATGAGTACCCGAGCCGTAACTCGCATCATGTGGAAAGAAGTGCGCCAGATGCTGGCCTTTTTCATCGCCATGATCGCCCTGGCCACAGTGCTGCAGATGCTGGTGACGCTCGCAATGAACTCCGCGGGAATCAGCTGGACGGACAACTCCCATTTCGCTTTCCTGATCACGGGCGGTTTTGCGGCTTTATTTGCGGCCGCCTGCGGCGCGACACTGTACGCGACCGAACGGGAAGACGGGACCATTCAAAATCTGCAGATGTTTCCCGTGAACTCGACGCAATTGATGTCCGGCAAGATGGCCGGTGCATTCAGTTTGTGCCTGGTGTTTCTCGCGGTTGCGATCGTCCTGTCCCTGATTTCGGTGGCGATCGGAAACGTCAGATATGCCTACACACCGTATTACGATTTTCCGGGCTGGCTGACAGTCTTTCTGGGCACGTTTGGACTCGGTGTCATTGAGTGTTTTGTTTGGGGACTGTTGTTTTCACTGCTCTGGTCGCGGCCATTGCATGCAGCGCTGGCTGGAATATTCTGCGCCTCGCTGGGGGTTCAACTGGCTGTCATGGTCACTGCCGAGGGTCGGCTTGTGGATTACCTGTCCGCGCCGCCCTATCTCAATGCGTGGAAACCGCGTGTGGCCATCGCGGTAGTCATCTTGCTGGTTGACTTGTGGCTGGCCTCGCGGTGGCTGGCTTCGAGCAGCCTTGGTCAACGCCGTGCTCAACCCGGAACTCTTATTTCAATCACTAATCAGGTGTGGCGCAGGGCGACCGGCACGTTGGGGCAGCAAACAAGGTTGCTGGGTCGACTCCAGTGGCAACACATCCGGCAATCCTGGTCCGGCCTGGTCGTGTACCTTGTCGTATTTCTGATCAGTCTCTGCATGGTATTGTCCAAAACGGACATGTTATTGCCGGTTGGCCTGGCAGGCATGATGCTGGCTGCAGGATGGGCGGGATTGTTTGCGTTTGCAGCGGATCACCGCACACGTTCATACCGGTTTTTGTCAAACCGCGGTGAACGAACTGCGGTTGTTTGGCTTTCCCGG
>CAMYKF010000321.1 GCA_947258905.1 uncultured Pirellulaceae bacterium
TGCTGCTCGTTTTTTTTGAATTGTCTGAACTGAGAGATCGATTTGCAAATCCTGCCGGTCGTCCTCGATCATGGCGGGGCCTTGATCGCTGTTGTTCGAATCGACCGTCGTCGCGGAATCCGTTTCGATTTGATTCCGCGTCACGCTATGGGCGGCTGCGGAATCCATGAATTGCCATTCCCGCGCGATTTCGAATTGCCAGGGGATGGCGTCATCCAGACGTGCGAGTGTTTTTAATTGTTGCCGGGCCTTGTCCATGCGACCGCTTCGTCGACACAGTGTGGCCAGCAACAATCGGGACTCGACATCCCGCGGGCAGTCCTGCAACTGTCGGGTTAACAACAATTCGGCTTGCGTCCAATCTCCCTTCAAGTATTCGGTTTGCGCCTGAATAAACAAGGTGTCGTCGGTTTCGCCCGTGGATTGCGGGGCCTGACCGGCTTGCCGGACGGTTCGCCAGGCGAGACAAACACTCACCAGCCAAAAAACGATCACCGCCAGCCAGCTAATCGTGGCGAAACGGGGACCGAACAGGGCTGGCCACAAAAACGTGGAAACCACAGCCAGATTCAGCAATACCGAAAAGGCAACCGCGACCAGCAAGGCACTCCCGTGACCGTATAGCCACAATCGTGCCAGACCTGGCCAGCAACACAATGCTCGAGGTGGTTGACCATTCATGGATTGAGACGCTGGCTTCCTGCCAAAAGATACCACCTGCTGCGGGAAAACACGGACAGACGCGGGCGGAATTCTAGCTGGGGGCCTGCACGGAATCAAGGCAAGTATACCGCCGACAGGCACTTACGTCGAAACACGGTGCGACCACGCGCAGCCCGACACTTGCCTATAATCGGCGATAACCCAACAAGTTAAGGCAACCGCCAGGGCGAATACTGGCCGCCAGCGCCCGATCGGGAAGAACTGATAGCACTCGCGCCGTCCCACTCTTCCGTCAGGATTGCCTGAACGGAATTCCAAATCGATTGCACGAACCCATGAATCAGCCCGACCAGCCAACGTCCCAACATCGCGTGTTGCGTATCATTGACGCCAATCTCAACCGTACCGCTGAAGCTCTGCGGGTGATCGAGGATGGGCTGCGGTTTGTTGTCGAGGACCGGCACCTGTCGCGTGTCTGCAAAGGGCTGCGACACGAACTGAAACGTGTGGCCGAGGCGTGGCCGAACGCAGCATTGCTGGCGATGCGCGCCGCGTCCGCAGATGTCGGTCGGCATACCGACGTGCAAACGGAGTACCAACGGTCCAGCACCGCCGATGTGTTACACGCCAACTTTGCCCGGGCCAGTCAATCCCTTCGCGTGCTGGAAGAATACGCCAAGACGGGCGATGTTTCCGCGGCACAGCAAGTCGAGCATTTGCGTTACGAGGTCTACGATCTGGAAAAGGCGGTTGTGGGTACGCTGGCCAGTCAGCTGCGTATGGCCGACGTGCAATTGTATGTGCTCGTCGATGGCCGCGAATCGGAAACGGCATTTGCACAGCTGGTTGAACAACTCGTTGATGCCGGAGTGGATGCCATTCAACTGCGCGACAGGAAATTGACCGACCGTGAACTGACCACGCGGGCAGAACGGCTGGTCGAGCTGACACGACCCCGCCGCGTACTCTCTATTGTCAATGATCGGACGGATGTGGCGATTGCAGCGCGGGCCGATGCCGTGCATCTGGGCCAGGACGACCTGGACGTGTCGGCCGCGCGACAAATGGCCGGGCCCAACTTGCTGGTGGGTATTTCCACGCACAGTCTGGAACAGGCACGGCAGGCTCGATTGGACGGCGCGGATTACATCGGTGTCGGTCCGGTGTTTAAATCGGGGACCAAGACGTTTGTATCGTTTGTGGGTCCGGAATTGCTGAGACAAGTCGCGGCCGAAATCCTTTTGCCGGCCTTTGCCATCGGCGGCATCACACTCGACAACGTCGACCAGGTGACGGCGACAGGCTTTGCCCGTGTGGCGGTCTCTGCTGGCGTGCTGGAAGATGCGACGCGTATTCAGGAACGTGTGCAGTCGTTTAAGATGGCGCTGGCGAGCCGTCGTTCGCCGGTGTAAGCCAGCACAAACGAGGCGAAGGAGCGGGCATCGTCGGTTCCAGCATTCATGAATGACAAAGAACCGCACGATCTGACGGACCCGCTGCAATCGGATTCGCTGCAAAAGCACAATTTTCTGGCCATCGCGGCGTACCAGATCATGGTGCGGATCGGCTGGATCTTCAAAACCGAGAGCATCATTATGCCGGCCGCTCTCGATTCGCTGGGCGCCAGCGGATTCGTGCGTGGCTTTCTGCCTATGTTCGGGCGCTTCGGCCAGAGTATTCCGCCACTATTGATCTGGCCGCTGCTGATTTCGGCGCGTCGGCAACGTACATGGCTGGCCTGCACGACGATGCTGATGGGCATTGTGTTTTGGGGCATGTCACTGTTGTGGCTAACGGGCTGGCACGAGCGCGGAGGCCGGGTGCCCCAGGCCCTGTTTCTGGTGCTGTACGGATTGTTCTTCGTGACGGTGGGGATCAACCAGCTGACGTTTTCGTCGTTGATTGGCAAGTTGATCCGAGTACACACGCGAGGGCGTCTGATGCTGGTGGCCAACACGCTGGGCGCTGTCTGCGCGGTCACCTGTGCCTGGATATTGCTGAAACAGTGGCTGGGTGAAGACGCAGCCAATTTTGGAGCCATCTTTGTCGTGCGGACGTTTCGCGAGGATGCTGATTTCCGTCTGGTGGCCATCATCTCGGGTCTTTTCGGCATGTCGATGACCCTGTTTCCGCACTATCAAACGCTGGCCCGTGGCCGGCTGGAGCTGGGCTTCGTTGACCTGTTGCCCTGGGTGATCGCACAGAACATTGGCGTGGCACTGTTCAGTATTCCGGCCGGTGCCGTTGCCGACCGGCTGGGGAATCGCGCCGTGTTGCGAGCGGTGCTGCTGTTGCTGACCGTCGCTCCGCTTGGTGCGATGTTCTTTTCGTTGCAACCGGCATATGGCAAGACCGGTTTCATGGGCGTGTTCTTTTTGCTGGGTCTGACGCCGGTGACGATGCGAATCCTCTCGAACTACACCCTTGAGTTCACGACGGTTGAACACCAGCCACGCTATCTGGCAGCACAAAGGCTATCGATGGCCGCTCCGGTGATCGTCAGTTCCACTTTGTTGGGGCTGGCGCTCGATCATCTGGGGTTCGAGGTGGTGTTTGCGCTGGTGATTGGCTGTCTGGGATTGGCATGGTATCTCACATTTCGCGTGCACGAACCGCGGCAATCCGGGAAATCGGACTAGCAGCACGTTGCCGGAGGACCACCGGGCATCGATACTAATCCGTCCAATCAACTTTAACTTCAACCTTGACTTGGAGAATACGAGTCAGGGTTTGGGCAGGATGGAGGAACTCCCGGAGTTAAAGTTAAAGTTAAAGTTAAAGTCAAGGTTGAACTATTGCGAGGTGATCAAAACATGTTGATTCGTCAAGTCATCCCCCTGGTTGTCGTGTTGTTCTGTATGCCTCTGCTGGCTAGTGCCCAGGATCTGGAAGGTATCAAGTGCCTTGTCGATCCGACGGCCGGTGCAGTCGCTGAACATTCCGCGGAGTATATGGAAGCGACCGTCTATTTCTGCTGCGGAGATTGCAAGACCGAGTTTGAAAAGAACCCGGAAGCCTGGCAGGCGGTCGCCAACTATCAACTTGTGGCCACCGGGCAGTTCGTGCAAAAGGCCTGCCCGATTTCCGGCAGAGGCCTGGCCGAGGATACTTCGTCGGACGTGGGCGGGGTGACGGTGGGATTCTGCTGTGACGGTTGCAAGGCCAAGGTCGATGATGCAGAAGAACTTGCTGCCCAACAAGCCATCCTGTTTACCGCCAAGGCTTTCGAAAAGGGATTTGAGCGCGCAACGGAAGTCGATGTGACCGGCATCACGTGCATGATGATGGACGAAGACGTCTCGGCGGAGTACTTCGTGGAGTTCAACGAGGGCAAAGTCTATTTCTGCTGCGATGAGTGTGTGGAGATGTTCAACGAGGATCCAGAGTCCTATACCACGGCAGCCAACTGGCAACTCTTTCAAACCGGACAGTACGTGCAGACCGCTTGCCCGTTTTCCGGTCGCGAGACGGGTGCCGATCTGACGGTAGCCATTGGGGATCAGGAAATCGGATTTTGCTGTTCCGGCTGTCAGGGCAAGGTGCACAACGCGGCTGACGATGCGGCACGGATCGAAATGGTGTTTGGCCAGCGGACTTTTGACAAGGGCTTTGCCAAAGCCGGCGATCAATAAGCCGGCTCCACGTTGGTGTGCTGGATGACAGGCAGGATGCCTGTCCCACATTGGGCCAAACTGATCTGGGCCCCGGACACCGGTTTTGCCATACTTCGCCCCGAAGATTCACGAGGAATTTGCGGGGTGGGCATGCGTATTTTTATCTCTGTAGGTGAACCAAGTGGCTACCTGCACGGTGCCAATCTGATCAAGGACTTGCGCGCGCGGCACCCAGATCTGGAAGCGGTGGGGTTTGGCGGACCGCGGATGTCGGCGGCCGGTTGTCAGTTGCTGCACGATTTGACGTCGCTGGCAGTGATGGGATTTATCGGCGTGCTGAAACACGTGCGGACGTTTTTCAGGTTGCTGGCCGAGGCCGATGGGTACTTTTCGGATCACCACGTCGATGCCGTCGTACTGATTGACTATCCGGGCTTCAACTGGTGGATTGCCCGCAAGGCCCGGAAGCACAACATTCGCGTGTTCTATTACGGCGTGCCGCAGATGTGGGCGTGGGCACCGTGGCGCGTGCGCAAGCTGCGACGTCTGGTGGATCATGTCATCTGCAAATTGCCGTTTGAGGAAACCTGGTTTCGCCAGCGCGGATGTCCAGCTTTTTACGTCGGCCATCCATATTTCGATGAAGTGCTGCGTTACCAGCTTGATGAGAAGTTCATGACGCAGGCGCGGCCGGATGATTCGCGTCGGCTGCTGGTGCTGCTGCCCGGATCGCGTGATCAGGAAGTACACCGCAATCTGGATTGTTTGCTGGCGGCGGCCGACACCGTTCAGTCGGAATACCCGGAAACGCAGGTGGTCGTGGCCTGTTACCGCGAATCGCATGCGGGGCAGGTGCGGGACGCGTGTCACAATCGCGACCTCGTAGCTGACGTATATGCCGGCCGCACTCCTGAACTGATTTCGCTGGCCGATGCCTGTATCGCCTGCAGCGGTTCGGTATCGCTGGAGTTGTTGCACTATCGCAAGCCCACGGTCATCGTGTATCGGCTCGGTGCGCTGCTCATGTTGCTGCAGTTTGTTTTCCTGAGGAGCCGATTCATCACGCTGGTGAACATGCTGGGACGTGAGCGGATCGAAAAGTCGGCCACAGCACCCTATGATCCGAATCAAACCGATACCGACGTGGTAATGCCCGAATATCTGACCTGTCGTGACTGTTCCCGCGACGTGGCCGCGTGGATCAATCGCTGGTTCGGGGATTCCACGCTGTACGCGGAAAAACAGCGGCAGCTGGACGAATTGGCCCGTGCCTACGCCGTCTCGGGTGCTTCGGAACGGGCTGCGGAGTTCATGTTGCAGCAGCTTCGGCCTGCCACGTCAGGCCATGTGTCCGGTGACATGCGGCAGCAACGAGCGGCCTGACCCCGGCTAAATCCACTGTCGGGTCAGCCATTGCTTTCTTTGGCGGCGTCAAACTTTTGGACATGGCCACTTTCTTTCGCAAAAATGTGACCAGCGGTATTCAATTGCGCCGCCAGGAACATGTCTCGGTCCGGAAGAGGTGGCGATATGTTGATGCGATGCGTAATGGTGCTCGCAGTGCTGTGCGGTTGCTGTCTGGCGGAAGCCCAGCAGGTTAAACCGGCAGGCCAACGCTCCGAAAGTTTATTCGGCCAGCCTGAAGCCCTCGCTTACCTGAATCACCTGTTGAGTCTCAATGTCGACCGGGCAGGCCGGCTGTCACTGGCTCGTGAAGTCTGGGACCAGCACGGGTGGAGCATGGACGAACGTGTCGACTGGCACATGAGCAAGCTGCTGGAACGCATGCCCGAATCGATGCGGAACGAACGCACGATTGAACACTTGACACGCCAGGTCAGGGAGAGTTTTTTCGACTCCCTGGCCGACTTGTTTTATCAGTCTGGCGAGACGTTGCTGAGTGGCGGTTCGCGTGGTACCGGCGGCCATGAGTTGCCCGACGGCTACACGTTGCATCAATACGGGGACTCGGTCAACCTGCAAGTTTCCTCCATTGGCGGCGCACGGATGATTTCAGTCGGCGATCGCGAGCCGAATGGCTGGACGGTTGATGTCTTCGACAGCCCGCCGGAACTGACAATCACGATTGAAGGACCAGGCAGTCTGGCCCGGCTGCAGCAATCGGCTGAT
>CAMYKF010000322.1 GCA_947258905.1 uncultured Pirellulaceae bacterium
GCCTGATCCGCAGCGGTCGCTGGCCCGCCAGCCGCCTTGAAAAAATTGAACTGACCAAACCCCTAAAACCGATTGCCCGCCGTGTCAACAGAAGTCACCGCTGCCAGCGATTACCTTGACCCGCGTTTTCTGGACCGTGTCAAGAAAATGGATGTCCGCGCCCGGTTGGTGGTCGAGGGGTTTATTACCGGCCAGCACCGCAGTCCCTACAACGGGTTCGCTGTCGAATTCGCCACTCATCGCGAATATGCGCCCGGTGATGATCTGCGGCATATTGACTGGAAGGTCTGGTCCAAGACCGACCGCCTGTACATCAAGGAATACGAGGAAGAGACCAACCTCAAATGCACGATTTTGCTGGATTGCAGCAAATCGATGCAGTACGGCGAGCCCGGCGCGGAGGCCATGAACAAGTTCGATTATGCGGCTACCACCGCCGCCTCGCTGGCCTACCTGATGCAACAGCAACAGGATGCCGTGGGTATGGTGTTCTTCAGCAATCAGATCGACAAAAACCTCAAACCCAGTTCGCATCCGTCGCACCTGAAACTGATGTTGCACGAACTGGATCAGGTCAAGCCGCATGCGGCCACCGACGTGGCGAATATCTTCCAGCAACTGGCCGGTCAGATTCGCCAGCGCGGGATGGTGGTGCTGGTTTCCGACCTGTTCCTCGACCCCGCCCAGCTGGCCCAGTCATTGCAGCAATTCCGGTTGCGGCACCACGAAGTCATTGTGTTTCACGTCATGCATCAGGATGAGCTGACGTTTCCGTTTCAGGAGAACACGTTGTTCCGCGGTCTGGAGGTTGATGCCCAGCTGCACACCGAACCGCGTGCCTTGCGGGCCTCCTATCTGGAAGCCGTCGACAATAACATGAAGGAAGTCCGCAAGGCATGTGCCGGACTCGGTGTCGATCACGTGTTGCTGGACACCGGGAAACCGCTGGATGCCGCGCTGACCGGATACCTGGCGTTTCGCCAGAAGCGTCGCAAGACCTTGCTGCGACGCTAGGGAACACTGCATTTTTGCACCGACAAAACAATTAACCCTGGAAACAACCGTTCATGACATGGTTAGCCTCGTGGATGTTCAACCCGCTGATGCTGGGGTTGGGAGCCGCCGCGATCCTCTCGCCGATCATCATTCATCTGCTGAACAAGCGGCGATTCAAGATCGTCGACTGGGCAGCGATGGACTTCCTGTTTGATGCCGACAAGAAAAACCGGCGTCGCGTCAAACTGGAAAACTTTATCCTGCTGCTGCTGCGTTGCCTGGCTATGTTGCTGCTGGGATTCCTGCTGGCCCGGCCCTTTTTGCCTTCCGAATTTTCGCTCGGCCGCACCCGTCAATTCCAGCGCGTGGTGCTACTGGATGATTCGCTCAGCCAAAACGTGGTGGTGGGCAACCAGTCGGCCTTTGGCATGTCATGCGAGCGTCTCAAACAGCTGTTGCAAATGCTGGCCACAGACGGCGGCAGCGATTTCCTGACGCTGTACGTGACCAGCAAGCCGGACGAGCCCGTCATCGCCAACGATCCGGTCACCCCCGATTCACTCGATTCGCTGATGGCCCGCATCGACGAACTGGAATGTTCCGATCAGGTCGCCGACTATACAGGTGCGCTGACGGACATCGGAAGCTTCGTGGAAAACGACCGATCCACCAACAATCAGGTCGTTTACGTCATGTCCGACTTGCGGCGAAGAGACTGGCAGGGCAGCGAGCTGACCGATGTGGAGAACGCCCCCAACCGGCTGATTGCCAATATCAATCGTTCCACACCCAATACGTTCGTGGTCGATGTCGGTTCCTCGTTGCAGGAGAATCTGGCGATTACCGAAATTCGCGCCAATGACCTGCTGGTTTCCGGCACCGTGATTCGCTTTAGCGTATCGGTCACCAATTTCGGCGAAAGCACGGCCGAAAACGTCGATCTGCGTTTTCGTGTTGATGAATTCCAGCCGCAAATCGAAACGATCGCCTCGATCGCTCCGGGCAAGACGGAAAACGTGACGTTCCGGCACATGTTCCTGCACGATCGCGATGAGTTCGCGGAAATGGATGCTGTGGATCCGTTGCAGGACATCCTCGTCAATTCGCGAATCCAGGTGGAGATCGTCCCTGCAAGTGGTCTGAAAGATCATCTGCTGCAGGACTCCGAAGCGTTTTTCGCCGCGCGGACGTTGCGTGGCATTCCCGTGCTGATCGTCGACGGCGATCCTTCGGCCGAGTCCGAACGCAGCGAGTCTCATTACCTCAGGGAAATCGGTGTGCCTGGTACGGGGATCATCGCCGACACGGCTACTGTGGGTGAGTTCGAGGATGTTTCGTTGAGCAAGTACAAGGTCATTTTCCTGTGCAACGTGGATGAAGCGTCGCCGGATCGCGTCCAGTCGCTGAAGACGTGGGTCGCCGACGGCGGCGGGCTGGTGTTCCTGCCCGGCGACCGCGTACGGGCTTCCACCTTCAATGAGACGTTCTACGAAGACGGCACAGGCCTGTCGCCTATGAAGTTGGAAGGCATGGGCGGCGATGTGACTCGCGGCGACTGGATCTTTATGGAAATCAAGGACCCTCAGCACGCCGCACTCCGCGTCACGCTGGATGACGAGATCAGTTTCCAGGAAGTCGAAATCTTTTCCTGGTGGAACGGTTCGGTTGCCCCGGAACAGCAAGGAGTGACCGTGGCCACACCGCTGGCACTTTCCAACGAAGACACCACGCCGGCCATGGCCGACCGGATTTTTGGCGATGGCCGAACCGTGACCTTCGCGTTTCCGGCCGATGCCGACTGGACCATGTGGCCCGGTGATCCTACCTACGTCTGTGTCATGTGGGATCTGGTCTATGACCTGGTGGGAAATCTGACGGAAGCCTCGCGTTTGCAGGCCGGCGGTTCTCTGCGTGAACTGGTCGACCTGTCACAATTCAGCCCGCGCGTGGCGCTCACCGATCCCCGCGATGAGAAAGTCGAAGCCAACGCACGACCCATCGACGAATCCCAGGACAATGTGCTGTACGAAGTCGAGTTTTCCAATATTGACCGCCGCGGGTTTTACGAAATGGAATTCGGCAGCGAGACCGTGGAAAACCAGAAACGTCTGTTCGCGGTCAACGTTGATCCACGCGAAGGTGATTTGCGCCGGCTGGATGTAGCCGGTCTGCCCGAGAACTTCTTCGGCGAGAATACGCGCATGCTGACCGCCGACGAAATGGTTTTGAAAAATGAATCCGGAACCAGTAACGAAATCTGGCCGCAAGTCCTGCTCTTGCTGGCCGTTTTCCTGGCCCTTGAACAGTTTCTGGGCTGGTGGTTCGGACGAAGTCGCTAGGAAGGATTTGTGTTGCGAGCGAATTTACCATGAAAACAACGTTACCCATTTTCGGCCCGGCCCTGCTGGCAGTACTGGCGACCGTACTGCCACTGGACTCGCAGCTATTTGCCCAACGCGCGACCCGGTCGGTGCCTGTCGAGGTTCGCCCTTCCAAAACGGTTGCCACCGAAGAGGACGAGAAGGAAACCGACGAACTGGGAGCCGATGACCAGCTGCTGGCCGACGATCGTTACGCCGGCGGCGCACCTTTGAAAACCGATCCCGACCTGATGGCGCGACTGGACAAGGCCGAGCAGTACCGTCAGGACGGAAACTTCCGAGTGGCCTCTCGACTGTGGCAGTCCGTGCTGGGTGAAAGCGGCGACATTCTGTTCACCGAT
>CAMYKF010000323.1 GCA_947258905.1 uncultured Pirellulaceae bacterium
CATGACCGGGTGGTGGACCATGGGCATGAGCGTCACTCCCGACGGGCAGGTGCATTACTACGCCAGGTCTGGTGTGGAGGATCTGACGGCCGAAGATCGCATCGCATCGTCGTATCCGTTTGGATTCCGGGCGGAACGGATGCGAGCCTTCTTTTTCAACGTCTGCAACGGAGACGATGGCCGCACCTGGTCAACGCAGTTTGTGATCGACGATCCGCAGTTGTTTGTCATTCCGCGTTCGCAGGCTGACCGCGGTCGATCACGCCGATAATAACTGCGGCAATCACGCAACCGGCCATATTCGCCACGAGGTCCCAGCCGGTGTTGACGTAACCGCCCACGTTGGTCTCGGGCATGAGCAGTGTGGCAGCAAACTCCACGACTTCATTTAGCGCGCCAAAGCCCATGCCGGCGGCCACACAAAGGATCAGCATGCCTGGTTGCGGCTGGCCCCGCTGATCATGGGTAACGCCTCTGCGTGAAAGTGCCAGCCAGCAAACCCAGGTCACGACGCCGAAGCCGTAAATATGAACCAGCTGGTCAAATTTCAGATAGCCGGGGATCAGCCACAGGTTGTACAGTACCTTGCCGTTACCCGATGACGGCCAGGACTCGGGGATCGGCATTAACCCGCCGCACATGTGCGCCAGCCCCCAGAGGGAAAGTGCCCACAGCGCCGTTACCGGCAAGCGAACACGTCGGTGCAACCACAGGACGCCGGCAATCAGCACCAGCATAATCGCAATGTAGTACACGAACTCCGGGTTGCCGAAGGCCAGCGCGCAGGCCAGCGCGATCAGCATATACAGCGCCGTGAACAACGCCACGAATCGTTCGGCAGGCGACAGCAGCTGGCGGGGCGGGCGCGGAGGCCCGGACGATTTGTGTTGGGACCCTGGCTCGTCTGCAGGTTTCATACTACGATTATTGATCGATGAACCAGACCAACTCGTCAACCTCGACCGACCAGAAGAACGGTGTGCCGGTCCAGCTGAAACTGTTGAAAGTGACCATGGCGGTGATTTCCCGGGTACCGGGAGCCACAAATCGCGACAGATCACCCGTCGCCGATACTTCCACCACCGTGTCATTGATGGCCATGGCTTGCAGATCCAGTACCTCAAAGGAACGAGTCTGGTAATTCCAGAATTCGATGGACTGCATAACGTCGCCAGAGGGTCCGCCAAGCATCTTTGATTCCATCCGCATGCTGAATTCCGTCGGCGTATCGAATTCAATCAGGCTCTGCATAATGAACTCGATTTTTTGCTTGTACGGATTGGCCGTCGGTTCGGGGTCAAAGGACATGTAAGTGTTGTTGCTCTCCCAGGCGTCGGACAATTGACCGCCTGTCAGAATGCCGTCCGCGGTTTTGCCGATTAGCGGAGTCACCGGCGCGGCGCAGTCCACCAGCATGATCTCAATGCCATCGACTGCCGCTTCGACGACGGAAGCGTTGCCGAGGTCCGAGGCAGTAAAACGCAATTGCATCTGGCTGGTGGGTGCCAGGACATCATTGATGCGGAAGGATTTTCTGATCCAGCCACCGGAAATTTCGCTGCCATCGGGACCCACAACTTCCAGGTTGGTCCAGGTCGCGCCACCATCGTTGGAAATATCAACGACAAACGTATCCGAGGCAGGGTTGCTGCCGGCGTCATTGGTATACCAGCGCCAATAGGAAATAACGGCTACCTGATCGCTGCCGGTGGCCGCATCCATGACCGGCGAGGTCAGAATCGTGCTGCCGCTATCGACATCGGAGTTGCCGTCGACATTGTCCGTCAGAAAACAACTACCCGAGCCGTCGCCGTCGGCGGACGGATCACCACGGTCTCCACTACCCGCCGGCACTCCACGGTCCCACTGGCCGTCGGTGGCGTCACCGCTGACAGTCCAGCCCAGGTCGATTTCCAGGTCATCGACATGAATGATCTCGAACGCATCGGCGCTCATGGCCGTGTAATAGTCGAGGGGAGCATTCGGCGGGCTGCAAACCAGCGTACCGTCGGTCGCCTGGGCACTCACGTAAAACCGAACTTCGGAAGCGCAAGCGGATGCCGGAAATTCTGCCAGGTACAGCCCCGGAGAAGATTCGGTCATGGGAAAGGTTTCGAAACCGTTGCCGGTACCCAGGTCAACATGCAGAACACCTGTACCTGGCTGGGCCGTGCCGAAAAAATTCTCCACGCGAACGCAAAACTCCAGCCCGCCGTCGGGATCGACGAGATCGGGAATACCACCCTTGGGGAAACTGAATGAGATGGGACTTAACTTGACCAGGAACATGCCGTTCTGGCGATCATTGACCAGTACCGTACCGCTGTCAAAGTACGGATAGACGGACCAGACGCCATTGAAATTGACACCGGTGTCGGTGTTGTAGGTGTCGAAAAACGCAATCTCCGTCAGTTCAGCCGGCGTGTTGCCCATTTCCAGCACACGCAACCCGGAGGAATAATTGCCGCAGTACAGCAGGTTGCCTTTGACATACAGATTGTGGTCGATGGAATTGGCGTTGCCCGAGTAGTAACCCATATAGACCGGGTTATCGAGGTCGAGGCAATCGAAGATATGCGTGCGTGTGGGGCCACCCTGCTGGTTTTCGTCAAGTTCATCACCCATGAAAAAATACCGGTGATCCTCCGACAACCAGCCCTGATGGGTATAGCCGTCCTGCGCGTACGCATTGCGGGAAATCAGCGTCATGTTGCTCTTGTCGGTCACGTCGATGATCGTGACGGTGTCTTCATTGGAGGCAAACGCAATTTCCGAATACTCATAGTCGAGGTCCGGACCGATGTAGGAGACGACCTGCACGTCGTGAGTGTAACCGTCGCCGCTATAGACGCCGGCATGCACTGGTGACACGGGATTGCTGATATCGACAACCTGCAAACCGCCCGCTGCGTCGGGATGATCAGAACCCACGATATAGGCGAATCCCGTATCCTCATTGATGGCAATGTTGTGAGCGCTGCCGGTATCGCCGTCGTACCACGCCGTGTTGGAGAAGGTGACCGGATTATTGCGGTCGGCCGTTCTCAACTGGGTCAGGTCAAACACCTGCATGCCGTGGTCGTCGTTGCCGTCGGAAACGACAAACACGTGGTCCTGATAGACCTTCATGTCACGCCATGCGGCATTGCCGGTTTGCGTCAGCAGCTTGCCAAGGTATTTGGGGTCCGCGGGATCGCTGATATCGATAAAGGACGTACCGTTGGTCAGTCCGCAAATCGCGTATTCGGTTCCGTTCAGCGGATCGGTCCAGCCCCAGCAGTCACTGCCCAGAACGTTGGCCTGGCCGCCACCGATTTCATCCAGCGGCAAACGACCGAGCAACTCCATATTGAGTCGTTCCCAGGGTCCATCGCCACCGATTCCCGGAGGCGCCGAGTTGCCGATGCTCTTGGGATTGTTTTTGTCGTCATGCGGCGCAAAGGCCAGCGCAAACGGCAGCAACAGGCATAGACACAGACAGAGGCTAAGGTGTCGGCTCATGAAACACACCCTGGAAGAGACAAGCGAAAAGATCCCCCACCGAGCCTGATAGTTTAAGCCGGTATGCCGCAAAACGCCAGTAGAATGCGGCTGAAAACCTTGTGTGGTTCGCCGACGTTCGACGGTAGCTCGGTCGCTCCGAGACCGAGAAAACAGAGCAAAACGAGTCCCGGCGCGCCGGGACTCGCCTACCGTTTTGAAACCACCTCT
>CAMYKF010000324.1 GCA_947258905.1 uncultured Pirellulaceae bacterium
TCCTTTTGTCCATCGACCGCCACGATTTATACGGCCGGGTCGCCTATCCGAAGCACCATCGGGCTGTCGACGTGTCGGTGATCTATCGAATTGCCGCCCTGTCCGGCGGGGTGTTCGTGAATCCGGCGCTGACCGAACCCTTCGGCCTGACCCTGATCGAGGCGGGGGCCAGCGGATTGCCCATCGTGGCGACCGAGGATGGGGGCCCCAGAGACATTATCGGGAATTGTGGAAACGGGCTGCTGATCGATCCTCTGGACGGAGAGGGCATCGCCTCTGCGTTGCTGTCCATGCTGGAGCATCCGAGACAGCGCCAACAGTACGTGGAGCAAGGACTCAGAAGTGTTCGTGATCACTATTCCTGGGACGCCCATACCAGCCGTTATCTGCAGATGGTGCGGCCTCTTGCGGATAAGACCGAGAGCCTCGAGCGTGCACCCCTGAGCCAGCGACCCCTGCTGTATCATGACCGCGCGATTTTTACCGACCTGGACCAAAATCTGTTGGGCGATCAATCAACCTTGCCCAAATTTGTAGAGGTCCTCCGCGCCAATCGCCGAAACGCGACCTTTGGCATCGCCACCGGCCGGCGCCTGGATTCAGCGCTCAAGGCCATGCGTGCGCACGGCATCCCCGAGCCCGATGTCCTGATCACCAGCTGTGGCACTGCCATCCACTACGCCCCGGACCCTGGATCCGTGACACAATGGACGCCGCCCCCGATGTATTGCGAGGCGAACTGCTCGTGTGATCTATTCGTAATCGCGGCGGTAACCCAGCGACTTGATCACCGACAGCATTTCCTCATAGGTGATAAAGCGACGTCGATGGACCAGTTTGTACTGGTCGATGGACTGGCCGAGTTCGCGGGCTTCGGATGAAATCTCACTGTGCGAATTGGCGAACTGACGCCGTTCGATGACCGGAGTCGACTCGGTCCTCGGGCTACGTCGCTCGGGGAAAGCGAGATTGCCTGGATTGATGGGCGGTACCGATTGTCCAGCTACATTCATGGGGTTTTCTCCGCTGTTGGAACACTGCTGAACTCTACGCCCGAATTGGGACCCGTCAAAGCAACTTCGGGAACTACGTAGCACAGCCGGCATGGGTCGTACGGGAAACGCCGGTTATACGCATTGTGTGGTACTGCGGGGGCTGTCGCGGCTTGCGGTTAAACACGATTAAACGACTTGCACGAACAACCTGTGAGAGGCTGGCGCTGTCCAGCTGGTACTACAGCGCAGAGTTCCAGGGACTCGTAGCCTCTTCCACTACCCTATCACCAGATTGGGTTTTGAATGCGCTCTATTGAAAAATGCCGCCGGGCAAGGCCGCGGTTCGCTCGGCGGCTGGCGGTTGATCCGCACCGGAATTCAACGTCTGAACCCACGCCGCGATGACGGGGTCGCCGGGGAACTTGTGCTCGGCGCTGCGAGCCGTCAACTGCGCGCCGGACTGATCGCCCAGCAGCTGCTGGGCACGGCTCAGGCCGACCCATACGTCCGAGGTGGCATCGGAACGACGACTGGCCGAGGCCAGATATTCGGCAGCCTGACGATACTGTTTCAGGTTGGTCAGGGTTTCTGCGTTGAGCATCACCGCGGCCATCGGCAACTGGTCGGCGGCAAAATTCTCGCTGTACATTTCCAGCGCCGTGAGCGTCTGCAGGGGGCGTTGCATTTTCTGATACGTGCGTGCCAGTTCAAACTGCACATCCGGCCCGGCACACTCAAACGTCGCGCCGCGATGAAAACTGGCCAGCGCCGCGCGGTGATCGCCCTGTTCCCGTTCGCATTGTCCCCGCAAAATCCAGGCACCACACATTTGCCGATCGATCTTTAGCGCCACCATGGCATGTTGCAGCGCCAGTCCAGGCTGGCCCTTGGCGAGATACAACTCTCCCAGTTCGACATACAGTCGCGGGTCGTGTCGGGAATGCTCGATGGCCAGCTTTAGTTGCTCAATCGCTTCATCCACCTCGCCTTGCTGTACCAGCGCGGCGGCCAGATGTTGCCGAATTCGCTGATCCTCAGGGGAGGCCTCGGCCGCCTGCTGCAATAGATCCTCGGCCTGATCGGCACGCCCGTGATGCAATGCATTGAGGCCGTGATAGGTCAGATCCCGGACTGCCGCGATGTTCGCTTCCTTGCCGCCCGGTCGCAGTGACTTGCAACCAGTCAGGGCGGTCAGCAGGACCACGCCGCAAAAAATCAGCAAACGAGCGTTACAAAACAACGAGCAGCTTTCACTAGTTGGGGGAAGGAAGGACACCGCGCGCAGTGGCGCGGTGGGCGAGACTAGCAGCCTGGCGTATCATTGGGTATATCGATCCACCATCACCCAAATATCCAGTGTCTTTTGCCAATGCTGGCAGGGGCGGCAGCGAACATGACAGCAGTCTTCGATCAACACGGCCTGAAATTCCAGTATCCGCAGAATTGGCAGCTGCACGAAAGTCGCTCGGATACCGACGCCCTGGAAATTTGCCTGTCGGCACCCTCGGGTGCCTTTTGGTCACTGGTTGCCTTTGATCGGTCCACCGACGGTCAGATGCTGATGGACCAGGTGATCGATTCGCTGGACGAGCAATACGACAGTCTGGAAAAGACCCCGGCCAACGATGAAATCGCCGGCGTGGCGATGAGCGGCTATGACGTGTATTTTTATTGTCTCGATCTGCTGGTCACCACGTGTCTGCGCACGGTGCAAGTGGATCAGTACAATCTGATGTTTATGTATCAGGCCGAGAATCGGGAGTTTGACCAGCAGGAACTGGTATTCCAGGCGATCACCACCAGCTTGCTAATGGGACTGAAATCAGATACTGACGCCGTGCTGTAGTCCCCGCCTGACGGCAGCGAATCACGACTTTGGCTAGTTGCTGGCAAGCCAGTCGCATGGCAAAGCACGCAATCATCGATAGTGATGCAGTCCGTGTTGACCGCCTGGCCGAGGCAGCACTTTGTACTTTTTACAATCGGCTGGTCGGACGCCGCGGGTGCCGAGTTCCAGTTCTCGGGGTTTGTCGGGCGTACGATTCGATCAATCCGTTCTTTTCAGTTTGGCACGGCATCTGCGTTAAGAACGGGCGAAGAGAATTTATAGCATCGTAGGTCGCTAGCCAGCGGCCGACTGTCAGCCAGACAGGGATGTCGACCGTAAATCTTAGGCACCACCGCCGGGGTATGGCGGACACAATCTTGCGACAAACATTACGGACCGAATGGCCGGATGAATTGTTACGCAGCCACTTTTTTACGGTAATAGGGCTCGCCTGGTACAGATACCAGTCGGGCCCTTTTTTTGTCGCGACTTCCAGCCAGCTGTTAACAGGCAAGGCGTAGCCAAAGTCGAAGCCGAAGTCGTGAGACTCTGGATGATCAGAGCGACATTGGTTTCGAATCCCTCGCGAGAGTCGCTACAGGCAATTTGCAGTTCCGGTCGCGAGACTATGGATGGTTGGTCGCGGTTCGCTGCCTGACGGTCGCGTTTCGCAGTTTGGTTACCTCTTTAAAATTAAAATCGGGTCCCGTTCCCTATGTTATACCCTGCGACGGTTTGTATTTGCGGCTCTCCTTTGCGACAATATTGGCAGCGACTTTGTCACTACTTCTTCTTCACCAGTCCATCGAAATGCAAGGGAGCTGGTTATGGCAGCTACGACGCGACGCAGATTTTTGCAGGGCGTGGGTAACGGGA
>CAMYKF010000325.1 GCA_947258905.1 uncultured Pirellulaceae bacterium
TGCTCGTTATTCAGGCATCAAGATCTCCGGCAATGAACAAAAGAAAATTGAATCGAACGAAACCGCTTCGGTGGTAGAAGATAACGCTGCTGGAAATTTCGTGCCCCAAGCTAATTGGAAGTACCAATGTCCCAAGTGTAGAGCACGAGTCCAACATGCAATCGATGTGTGCTGGAATTGTGGTTACGGATCAGATCAGGTAGTTGAAGAATTGGTGCGTCCTGAACCGAAATATACAAATTTTGTGCCGCCGAGGCATTGGGGGTTTCAGTGCCCCAAGTGTGGCGCAAGAGTTGAGCATGAAGTTGACACGTGTTGGAACTGTAACTACGGTTCGCCAGATTATGTTGAGCCGACATCCGCTATTAAGTCTAACGGCAAAGAGCCCAAACCGAACGTTACTTACTATTCAGAGTGATTTGTTTCAGCGGGAAGTGAGACTTTTTGATCCGGCTTTAATTGGCGCTCTCGGTTAGCTCTAAAGGTAACGTTCTTTGGCGGATGCCCAGGTTGATTTGCTTGCGACGATGCCTGGCTTGTGACAGCTTAAGCCGCCTTGCCGCACTGACTTCGTCTGGGTTCCCTCGGTACCAGGTGGCTGGCGTTTGAAACCCAAGTGCGCTGTGAAGCCGCACGTTGTTGTAATGGTCGATGATTCGCCCAATCGTTGCTTCTGAGTCGTATCGGCCTGTCAGGTCGTGTTCTTCAATCGCTTCGCGGATCGTCCGGTTGCAGCGTTCCATCACGCCGTTTTCTTCCGGACAATGTGGTTTGATTCGATGGTGGGTCAGTTCATGATGAGCCAGCAGGCTGCCGAACTCTTTGCTGATATAGCCGCTTCCATTGTCGCTGCGAATGATCGGCTGTATTGTGACTTTGCCTTCGTTGTTCGCTTGCAAACTCTCCAGCGCCTGCTGGGCCGCGATGCTAATTGATCGCCCGTCCATGCTGGTCAATAGTTCCCAGTAGACCAGGTAACGCGAATACTCATCAATGAAGTTCAGCAGATAATATTGACTGACACCGATCTTCAAGTACATCAAATCCGTCGCCCAGATCTCGTCAGGTCGACTGGCTTTCTCAAATTCTTCCCGGTAACGTTTCTTTCGGCCGCGACGAAGACACATCAGCTCTTCGCTACGTAAAATTCGGTAAACCGTACTCATGCTCAAGTGAGCGACATCGTCATCAATCATCCGCCAGGCGAGTTCCCGGTGACGCACTCCCGGATGATCCAGTGCATATTTCACCACGGCTTGCTTCTCCGCAGGTAACGCTTCAAAGGCCTGTACCGGTTTGAATGGTGCGGCACACTCACGATTCCAGGATTCCATTTTCTTCCAGCGAAAGTAACTGGAGCGAGACACACCCAGATGCTCCAACACCTGGTTGATTGTCAACAAACCACGGCTCAAAGCCTGGTCTACTTCGTCGACCACGCGTTGTTGAAGCTCTGCCGGCAACTGACCGTAATCCTCCAGGCCTAAAGCGTTTTTTTTAGTTCCAGGTTTTCGGCAAGAATCTCTGCAATGATCGCATCCTTCTTGCGAAGCTCCTCCTGTTGCTTCTGATGTTTCCGTTGGTCGGCCTTCGAGCGACGCTTGTCGCCAAAGACGGCATCAGCGCTGGACATCAACTGGCTCTTCCAGTTGTAGTATTGCGTCGGCTGAATGCCCTCGCGACGACAGAGTTCAGAAACCTCCACGCCTGGCTCAAGCCCGGCCAGCACGATTCGCATCTTCGCTGAGGCTGTCCATTTCTTCCGTTTGCGATTTTCACCCATCGGTCTCGTTTCTCCTTGAGACCGCCAATTCTAACTTGTCAAATGTCTCATTGCCGATGATGCATTACACTTTTGTTCCCTTGTGCCGCGATTGGTGGTTAGAATCCGTTTTTTGAATTTTCAGGAATGACGAATGCCCGAATTGACGCTGTACTATTTTCCATCGTGTCCCTACTGCCGCCGGGTTCTGGATTGTCTGGATCGCCTGGACCTTGAGATCCCGATGCGGGATATTCAGTCCGAGGCGGGAGCCCGAGATGACCTGTTGGAAATTGGCGGTAAAGGCCAGGTGCCTTGTCTGGTAATCGACGGCAAGCCATTGTACGAATCCGGTGATATTGTTCGTTGGTTGGAGGAACACGCAGGATGAGTGATCTGACGAAACAAATCGAAAAGATCATTCTGGCCGCGGTGCCGGATGCGCAGGTGATTGTGCGCGACCGCCGGTTGGCTTGTGCGCAATCGCACTTATCTTGCACACATGACCGGCAAGGTGCCGCCACCCGGTGCCCAACCGATAAAATGGAGGAATTCAATGCAGACCGTTGCAATTCGCAGGATGCAACAATCGGACGCCCCGCTTCGCGCGATTTGGATGCTGTTTCTTGCCGTCGCATTTATTTTCGCGCAGGCGCTGGCGGTTTCCGCCCAGTCCCGGCCATCGACCTTTGCCGATCTCGCCGATCAGGTGAGCCCGGCGGTGGTAAATATCACGACCTCGACGACGGTGGCGGCAAATACTCAGCCTGGCCCCATTGTGCCGGAAGGGTCTCCGTTCGAGGATTTCTTTCGGGACTTCCTGGACCGCAATGGACCAAACGGCCAATCGCCACGCCGCAGTCAGGCGTTGGGGTCCGGTTTCGTGGTCTCCGAAGACGGTTTCATTGTCACCAATAACCACGTCATTCAGGGTGCCGACGAGATTCTGATCGAATTCTTCGAAGGGTTCGAGCTTGAGGCCACCCTCATCGGGACCGATCCCAATACCGATCTTGCACTTCTGAAGGTTGAAAGCGACGAGCCGCTGGTTTTCGTACCCTGGGGCGACAGCGAGGAAGCGCGCGTCGGCGACTGGGTCATGGCAATGGGCAATCCCCTGGGCCAGGGCTTTTCGGTCTCGGCCGGTATTGTCTCCGCCCGCGGGCGTGCGCTCAGCGGCAGTTATGACGACTATCTCCAAACCGACGCCGCAATCAACCGGGGCAACTCGGGCGGTCCGCTTTTCAATCTCAACGGCGAAGTGATCGGCGTGAATACAGCCATCTTGTCGCCGACCGGTGGTTCGATCGGTATTGGTTTCGCGATGTCCAGTCGCGTGGCCGAGAACGTCATCCAACAGCTAAAGGATTTCGGCGAAACCCGCCGCGGCTGGCTTGGTGTGCGGATCCAGGATGTGACCGACGATCTGGCGGAGGGTTTGGGACTTGAGGAGGCGCGCGGCGCCCTTGTGACAGATGTGCCCGAGGGCCCGGCCATGGAGGCCGGAATCGAGTCCGGCGACGTCATCCTTAGCTTCGACGGAGTCGATGTCGATGACACCCGCGGACTGGTGCAGCAGGTGGGCACGACGGAAGTTGGCAAGGAGGTTCGCGTGCTCATCTTTCGAGACGGTGAAACCCAGACGCTAAGGGTTACACTTGGTCGTCGCGAAGAAGCAGAAAGCGCCGTTCCGGCCTCGGTCAATCGCGATGAGCCTGCGACAATCGAGTTTCTCGGGCTTACGATTGCGGCCATGACCGATGAACTGCGCGAGCAACTTGGCTTGGCGGAGGACTCTGTGGGCCTGGTGGTTGCGAACGTCGCAGAAGATAGCGAGGCCTTTGAAAAAGGCGTTCGCGCGGGCGACGTTATCATCGAAGCCGGCCAGGAAAAAGTCGCCACCATCGGCGATCTCGAGGGCCGAATTGACGCCGCA
>CAMYKF010000326.1 GCA_947258905.1 uncultured Pirellulaceae bacterium
TCCTGTATTTGAAAGTCAAAACATCATGAATTGCCTGGTTACCGGTGGCGCCGGATTTATTGGTGCCCATGTTGTCCGTGAATTGCTGAACACTGGCCACCGCGTGGTGGTGCTGGACGATCTGAGTGGCGGCTTTCGCGAAAATGTGCCCGCCCAGGCTGTATTCGTCGAAGGCGATATCTGCGATCACGAACTCGTCAACCGCCTGTTTGCCGAACACCGTTTTGATTATGTGTACCACCTGGCTGCCTATGCCGCCGAAGGCCTCAGTCACTTCATCAAACGCTACAACTACAACAACAACCTGATCGGCAGTGTCAATCTGATCAACGCATCGGTCAATCACGAAGTCAAGTGCTTTGTGTTCACTTCGTCCATCGCGGTTTACGGCGCGGCACAGTTGCCGATGCGGGAAGACATGATCCCCCAGCCGGAAGATTCCTACGGTGTCGCCAAACTGGCCGTCGAACAGGAACTAACGTGCTCGCACGAAATGTTCGGGCTGGATTACGTCGTGTTTCGGCCACATAACGTTTACGGCGAGTACCAGAATATCGGCGACCGCTACCGCAACGTGATCGGGATCTTTATGAACCAGATCATGCAGGGTAAACCACTGACCATTTTTGGCGACGGAACCCAGACACGCGCCTTCAGCTATGTCGGCCCTGTGGCGAAAACGATTTGCCAGTCCCCCGAGGTGCCGGCAGCCCTTAACCAGGTATTCAACATCGGAGCCGACCAGCCCTGGTCAGTGAACGATCTGGCTCGCCAGGTCGGCGACGTTCTGGGGGCCGAACCGGCAATTGAATATCTGCCCGCGCGGAACGAAGTGCTGCACGCCTGGTCGGATCACAGTCGCGTGGCAGAAGTCTTTGGCAAGCCCGAGGAGGTCAGTCTGCGGGAAGGCCTCGAGACCATGGCCAAATGGGCACTGGCTCATGGAGCCCGCACGACGAAACCGTTTGCCGGCATTGAAATCGAAAAGAACATGCCACCCAGCTGGAGATCCCAGCTAAAATCAGCACCACCCGTTTCCATCAACTTGCCCACCGACTCGACCCTGCAAAGTCAGTAAGCTGCCAACCGGCTGAGTAATCTGGGCGAACATCGGAGGACCGCAGCGATGGCAATCAAGGTCGTGTATTTCGATATCGGTGATACGTTGGTCACTGGCAAGGCGTGGCTGCCCGGCGCGCAGGCGTTGCTTGGCCACTTGCGCGACAAGGGAATGCGTATCGGGCTGATTTCCAATACCGGTGAGCTTTCCCGTGACGAGCTGGCCAGCGAATACCTCCCGGCCGATTTCGATTTCGGCTGGTTCGACGAAGAGATCGTATTGCTGTCGTCCGAGGTTGGGGTGGAGAAGCCCGCGCTTTCCATGTTCACCATGGCCGTTAATCATGCGGACGTGTCACCCTGGGAAACACTGTTCGTCGCCGAAACGCTGGAGGAAACATGGGCCGCCCAGCAAGCGGGAATGCAAGCGCTGCGAATTTGCAAGGCTCCCGATGATCTGGACCGAATCGTCGAGCTGATCGGCTGACCGTAGCGGTGGCTTCCAGCCGCCTTTTTACATGCACCAGGTAGCGGTGGCTTCCAGCCGCCGTTAATTTGCCCCAATCGGCAGCTGAAAGCCACCGCTACTTCATTCCCCATTGCCGCGGCCTTCAAATCCTTGGCATGCGTACGACGCAAGGTATACTCGGTCCATTCCTTCCGCTTTGTTCTTCTGTTCAGGAGCCGTGCGATGTGCTCTCGGTTTTGGACCACCGTTCGCCCCGTTTTGCAATGCCTTGTATTGATCGCTTTTCTTGTCTCGGTCGCTCCCGCACTGCAGGCGCAGGAATATCAAAAGGGTGATCGGGTCAATGTCGAGTTTCTGGGAGACGAAGTAGTCGGCACCGTGACCGAGGTCATGCGTAATGGCTGGTTACGCGTGGAGCTTCCCAGTCCAACAGGCAGTGGCACGACAAACCATATCTATCCGCCCAGAAGGGTTTTGTCACGCGAGTCGGGTGGTGCTGACGAATCGATGCCCGTCTCCGCTGAGCTGCGCGAGTGGGTGGATACCAGGGGACAGTTCCGCATTATGGCGACATTGATCGAGCAGGGCGAGGACAAGGTGCGTTTGCGCAAGGAAGACGGTCGTGTGGTGGAAGTGTCGATCGACAAACTGAGCGAAGGGGATCGCGAATACCTGACGGAACTGGCGGCCGAGGCAACCGAAGACAACCCGTTCGCAGGCGGCACCATGGAAAGTGGTGGAGGAGTGTTCGGATCGGAGCCTGCTGGCGGGATGAGCATCGCTGCGCCCCAGCCGGTCAATCTGCCATCTTCCAATCGCATCCTGCTGGCCGATGTGCCGTGGTCGGTTGAAGGAGATGTCCAACAGGCATCGGCTTCGGTCCATCAACCACGGGCCCAGTCGCTGGCCGAGACCGGTTTTGAACATCCGTTCCACAGCACGATCACACCACCGGGATTCAACGAAGACGAGACGCTGGCCGTCTTTGCTGCGACCAATCCGTTCGATCGCGAGCGTTCCCACTTGCAAATCGTCAATCTGGCCGACGGCAAGGCAAACGCAATCAATCTCGAGTTCGGCGGCGTCTCGATCACTGACATCTCGCCCGATGGAAAAACCTTGTTGACGGCTCAAGGCGGTCGTTCCGCCCGCGACGGACGCATGGATTTCTTTGCCGTCGAGTCCGCAGAGCCGACTCATCTCAAGGGCTGGAAGCTTGGCAAGATCAAGTCAGCTCGTTTTCTCGATAACGACAGCGTGATGCTCGCCTTTGTGGATGGCGGGATGCGGATTGTGAACTGGCGCGGCGAGGCAACCATCGCGTCGATTCCCACGAACCAGTCTCCCAATCCGGCACTCAGCAGCAACGGCCGTTTGCTGGCGTTACACCAGGACGACGTGGTATTCGTCATCGATCTGGTCGGCCAGCAAACAGTTGGCACTCTCGAGTTGCCCGGCAACGGCGCTTGGCTGGGATTCAGCCCCGATGGCCAGTTCCTGGCTGGCCTGGGCAGCGACGGTGATGTCAAAATCTGGAATATGTCGGACGGAGAACTCGACCGGCAGATCTCCCTGCCGTCACCAGGTGCCCGTGGCCAGTTGACCTGGATTGACGATCGCTACTTGCTGATTCGCGGCATCGATTTGCTTGATACGCAGCTGCGCACCGTTGTGTGGAAATACTCCGGAGCGACTCCGGTTTGCACCGGCAACGGGAACTTCTGGTATATCCCCAAGAACAATACCAGTGACATTACGGCGATGTTGCCGGCGGAATTTCCCGATGAACGGCTGGCCAGTCGCTCTGCTTCGTTGTCCGCCGAAGATCTGTATGTCTTGCAGCCCGCAGATGAAATCTCTCTCGAACTGGATTTGCCATTCAGCCGCCGCGAGTCCGCTGGCGTCGAGGACAAGCTTCGGCAACAACTTGAGGACAAGGGATTTCGCGTGACCGATAACGCTGACATCGTGCTGCGTGGCACCAATCAACGCGGCAAACGCGAAACGATCGAATACGGTGACATGATGCGGGGTCCGTGGCGACGGGGTGACGAGACCAAGGTCACATTCACACCCAACACCTGCTCGCTGACGTTCTTCAAGGACGGACGGAAACTGTGGACCATTGCCCAGCGTTACACAGCGCCTTCGGTCGTGATGGAACGGG
>CAMYKF010000327.1:0-1621 GCA_947258905.1 uncultured Pirellulaceae bacterium
GTCCCGGCATGACCAATCCCGATCCAGAACACAAAGTTGACAATCGCGAATCCCCAGCCGGACGAATTGTCGACTCCCCAGACCCCGACACCGGTAAACAGCAAGTACAAAACCGCCGCGACAAACACCAGCAACAGCGAAGATGAAATTCCGAACGCGATGTACCAGATGCGAGGCGGCCTGGGCGATTCAGCGACCGCGCACACGGTTTCGGTCAGCGTCCCGAAGTCGAGATCTCCCTGAATCAGCGGTGGCTGCCTGATCGACGAGTGTCGAACCGCTGACGTTTCAAGGGCATCAGATTGTATGGTCTCAATTGACACTGGTGCTTATCCAGTTGGTAGTCTAGTGATCAACAGGATCGCCCGGGTCTTCGGCAGGCGAATGATCGCCCGGGGACTCTGCAGACGCTGGTTCGTTTTCAAAAGGAGGAGGCTCGTCGGCTTCCACTGGATTGATCAATCTGGCCAGGTACAACAACCGGGGCTTCAGATTGAGTTCCGGTAATATTCCATACGCTCGTGAATCCTCGTGCATTTTACGAACCCGGCTTTCCGGGTCGTTCAAATCACCAAACACGATCGCGTCGGTCGGGCATGCCTGGGCGCAAGCGGGCGTGATCATGCCATCGGGGATATGGTCCCAGCCCTCGTTTTTTGCCTTGATCTTCACCGCGTTGATGCGCTGCGAACAGAACGAACACTTCTCCATTACGCCACGACTGCGTACCGTCACGTTGGGATTTTGGCCCATTTTTTCGACTTCAGTCAGTGGTTCCTTGCTGCGCGGGTGCGCGGGTCCGTGGTGGTTCCAGAACCAGTTGAACCGGCGGACTTTCATCGGGCAGTTATTGTTGCAATAACGAGTCCCGATGCAACGGCTGTAAACCATGACGCTGAGGCCTTCCTGGTCGTGCACCGTTGCCGCCACCGGACAGACCTGTTCGCACGGCGCCGTTTCGCATTGGTGACAGGTCAACGGTTGATGCAGAATTCGCAGATCATGGTTGTTGGAAGCGGCAGCGTCTCCGCCGTTTTGTTCTCCGTCCCCATGTTCCTCGTGCGCAGCCGCTGTCATGGAAGCCGGCTGGAAGTAGCGATCAACACGCAACCAGTGCATGATGCGGCCGGTGGCAACTTCGTCCTTGCCAACAACCGGGATGTTATTTTCGGCCTGACAGGCAACCACGCAGCCATTGCAGCCAATGCAGGCCGACAAGTCGATCGCCATTCCCCACTTGCGTCCGTCCTCGTACGACCATTCTTTCCACAAGGGAAACTCATGGGCATCGTGTCGGGCAAACTCCGGATTTCGGGCGAAATCGCCAATGGTGGCGACCTTCACCAGTTCTTCGGCGACCCGCCGTCGGGCTTCCTGATCCCCGATCCTGGACCGCATGTCCGGCTTGTCCTGCGTGGTCGCCAGCGGGTAATACTGGCCGCTCAACTCGACGGCCGCACCCTTCAGACAATGGTTGCCGTTTTTGGGCAGCAAGGTACCAGCGCGGACACCGGCGCCCGTTGCCACAACGCCAGCGGCCGCGCGTCCGTAGCCCAGCGGAATCGTTATCGAGCCTTCGGCGTGGCCAGGCAGCGGAAGCACAGCGATTTCCAGTGATTTT
>CAMYKF010000327.1:1691-5375 GCA_947258905.1 uncultured Pirellulaceae bacterium
GTCACCCTGCTGGCGCACCCCCAATCGTTCGGCATCAGCGGGTGCCATCAGTGCGGCGTTGTCCCACGTGAGTTTGGAAATCGGGTCAGGCCATTCCTGCAGCCACGCGTTGTTGGCAAAGCGTCCATCCAGCAGACTGTAATCTTCAACCAGACAAATCTCGAAACCCGTGCGGTCGGCTGGCTCGGCGCCGGTTTCGTTGCCGACTTCGAAAGCCTGCGGTGCCGGGACCACGTACGGCGAGGCCGATTCTGCCACCAGGCCATCATGAAGCGACTGTTTCCACAGCGATTCAATGTTCACGCCACCTGCCCTGCCGGCAAAGTGCGTGCTAAAGGTCCGTTTCGCAATCTGATGTGCGGCAGTCACGTCATCGCCGATGAACAGCGCCAGTAACTCGGTCGCCGTTCGTCCGCCATAGAGCGGTGCGATCAAAGGCTGCACGATACTGTAGATACCGTCATAGCTGCGGGCGTCAGACCACGACTCGAGAAAATGCGCCTTGGGAACGTGCCAATCGCACAATCGCGATGTTTCGTCGACGTATTGACTGAGGCGAATGCTGGTCGGAACCTTGCCCAGCAGGTTGGCAAAACCCAGTTCGTCAGGGACAGTTTCAGCCGGATTGCCGCCCAGCATGACCAGCGTGTCAACGTCGCCCGCGTCCAATTGTTGACACAATCCGGCAATCGCCTGTGTATGGGGCAATCGATCGGGATCGGGAGATTCGGTATAGACGACCGTCTGGCCGACATTGCCAAGCACGCTGTTCAGTGCCGCGCACAGCGCGTGTGCCCCGGCCGCCTGCCGGTGTCCGGCGACAATGACGCTTTCGCCCCGGTGCGTGATCAGGTCTTCGGCCAGCGATTGCACAGCCTCCTGCAGATGCACCGGCAACGTTGGCGCGGGTGCCGCGATGCTGACTTGTTGGGCATCAGTTCCCGTCAGCTGACTGACGGCCCTGTATAACTGCTGCAAGATCAGCGGC
Source organism: uncultured Pirellulaceae bacterium (assembly GCA_947258905.1). GTDB lineage: Bacteria > Planctomycetota > Planctomycetia > Pirellulales > Pirellulaceae > CAJQPP01. The sequence continues at coordinate 2,680 of CAMYKF010000327.1, forward strand.
ACCAGTTCATTGCGAACCGGATAGCGATTGTCCGCCATACTGCCGGTCACGGAGAAGTTGGACTCGAAGGCGACCAGTCTGTTCAACTGATGACGATGGCCGCGACGTCCTTCGGCAAAATCACCGGCGTACCTGAGTGAGTCGGGATGAGTCATCAGAAAATCGCTGTCGAAGGCCACGATCCGCCGGGCCGGGCCAAGTTGCAAGTGGGGACGCAGTGGCTTTCCAAAAGCCAGCCGCGTTCCTTCCCGCTCGTTATCTCGCGAGAGCGAGTCATACTCGTACCAGGCGGCCCGCGGCAATGCGCTGAGCAGTCGGGCTTTCATGTCAGCGATGCCGGGAGACGACGTTGCTTCGCAGAGGATGGCGAGTCCTGCGCCCTGGTTGTTTCGCAGTGTGGCAAAGTGTTGGATCGCAAATTGCCGGAACGCATCCCAGGTTCGTTGTTCCGATGCCGACTGCGTTTTCTCAAGCACGTGCTGGCTGCGATCGGGATCGTACAATTCCAGCAGGCTGGATTGATGCCAGGCGTTGGTTTTTCCGCGACTGGAAGGGTGTGACGGATTTCCCTCGATCTTAATCGGACGACCGTCGTAACTGGTTACCAGCAATCCGGTTCCGGCAGCGGCCAGATCCATCGTCGTCGCATAACTAACGGGCGTTCCGGGAGTGCGGTTGGCAGGTGTTTTCGTATAAGGCAGGATCTTTTCTTCCGGCCAGCGGCACCCCGCGAAGCCTGCCAGGGCGAAAGAAGCAGCCATTACTTGCAGGAATCGGCGGCGGCTGCTCGTCGAGTCAAACATCGTAGCCAGTTGGGGAAACATCTCGTCCGCAATTGACTGGAACTCGGGCGAGTCGATTAGCAGGTCCGGTGCAGAAGATGGATCGGATTGGGGCGTCCTGGACGGCATGATTCTCAACGGTGGCAGGTTGAACAGTCGGTGGATGGATTCAGATTCAGTGACTTTCGCAGCTCGCGGCCCAGCGCCAGTTGATCTCCATCGGGCGGAACGAAAGTCATGTTGGTGACTTGATCCAGCGGCCTCAGGTGCGGTTCCGGATTGCGATGGCATTCCAGACACCATCCCATACTCAATGGCTGATCCTGATAAACGCCACTCTCGTCCATCGTATCAATCCGCCCGTGACAGGAAACGCAGCCAACACCACGCCTGACATGAGCGCTGTGATCAAAGTAAGCAAAGTCGGGTAAATCGTGTACACGCGTCCATGTAACAGGCAGGCCAGTCTCATGGCTCTCGCGGACGGGAACAAGCTGTTCGCTGTTGCCAAGGATATTCTGGTGGCAATTCATGCAAGTGCTGGTTGCAGGGACTGTTGCAAAAGCGCTTTTTTCGACGGAGCTGTGGCAATACCGACAGTCCATTCCCAGTTCCCCGGCGTGCACGGCGTGACTGAACGGGACCGGTTGGGTCGGCTGGTAACCGGCATCGGTGACGGCTGGTGCATTCCCGTAGAGCAAGAGCAGGCCTGCATATCCCAGCAGAGCCACGAAGCACACCAGCAGCGGCACTCGAAGGCCGTTAATCCAACTTGGAACCATGATTCACATCAACGATTACCCGAGGCTCGTGTCAACTTATCAGAGCCGGCTCCGAGCCGTTCCGAATTGACCCGCGCATCAGCGAGCGATATTGCACACTGCCCCTGAAGGGAGAAAGCGGATTCTCTAGGCCGTGCCGGAGTCAAACATCTGCCAGCCAAAGTACGCGTTACTGCAGACCAATCCGACGTCGACGCCAGAGTCGCTTTGTATTTCATCGAGTCTTGCTTTTACTTCCAAATGCACGGCTGAGCAACGGTTGGCTGGCACTAAATCAGCGAAATAGGGATTATCCCAGCTTCTATTTTTGGGTTTTTCCCAGGTGCTCGTCCGATCAACTAGGTTCTTCCCAGAACTGCCGGTTGCTGAATTGCAGCCAATGGTCTCGGCACTTAAATTGCGTTGGCATTTGAACCGACGATTTACACTCGTCGGGATGTGCTTCAAAATTAGGGGGATTTGGTGCAAGCGCTAAATTCAACTGTTCGTCAAGTTTTACTTCATGGTTGCTGGAGGTTGAAATGAAAATGGTTAAGCGTTTAGTCGTGACGTTGTGTATGGGCATGCTGATGGCGGCTTGTTCCGCCACAGATTCGCAAGCACAACAAGGTTACTACTCGGTTGGTGCAGGTGGTCAGCCTGTCTATCAGCAAGGCGGCATGCAAGGCATGGGCGGCATGTACGGTATGGGCGGCATGCAAGGCATGGGCGGCTACGGCATGGGCGGCATGCAAGGCATGGGCGGCTACGGCATGGGCGGCATGTATGGCATGCCCGGAATGTATGGCATGTACGGAATGCCCGGTATGGGCGGTATGTACGGTATGGGCGGCATGCGAGGCATGGGCGGCTACGGCCAGCAAGGCATGGGCGGCATGTACGGTATGTACGGAATGCCTGGTATGTACGGCATGTACGGAATGCCCGGTATGGGCGGTATGTACGGTATGGGCGGCATGCGAGGCATGGGCGGCTACGGCCAGCAAGGCATGGGCGGCTACGGTCAGCAAGGCATGGGCGGCATGTACGGTATGCCCGGTATGTACGGCATGTACGGAATGCCCGGCATGGGCGGTATGTACGGCATGGGCGGCATGCGAGGCATGGGCGGCTACGGCCAGCAAGGCATGGG